>JAITNI010000157.1 GCA_031290535.1 Zoogloeaceae bacterium | reverse complement strand
TGTCGTGGCGACTGGTTTCCAAAAAAATTTCCTTGATCGATTCGGGGTCATAGCGCAGCTTGGCGGTGATGGCGTGAAAACCAAAAATCAGGCGGGGAGACGAAGTGGACATGGCGGGCAACTGCGAAAGGGCGGGAGGGAGATTGTATAGCGGTTCTTGCAAATTGACGGGGCTTTCGCCGTTTGTGTTCTTCGACAAGCTCAGAACCAAATTCAGGGCGAACGGGGGAGATGGCGGGAAAAAATGCCCCGCCCCGCGCTACCAGACCCAAAACGCCAGACTCCAGAGGCCCGTCATCAGCGCGGAAGGCAGGCACAGGGCGCTGAAGGCGGCGCATTTTTTGAGGCGTGTGGCGCCCTGTGCCTGACGGAGCAGGGCGAGGGCGAGGGCGAGGGCGGACAATGCGCCCACAGCGAGGAGCGCCACACGGACGAAGGAGAGCCAGGGCAGCGCCAGATGTTCGCCGCGCAACTGGGTGGCGGTGGTCATGGAAAGGCCGAGCACGACGCTGGCCGCCGCCAGCGGCGTGAGTGTCAGGGTAAAACGTTGCCAGCTCAGCGTCGCGGTTTTGCTCAGGCGCGCCGCCAGAGTAGGGCCGATGAGGAGCAATCCGCCCAGCAGCACGCCGCCGCCCAGCAGATAGGCGAGCACCATCAGGCCATCCAGCCAGGTGAACAGGTCGTTGGCTTCCGGGTAGTGCGTCAGCAGCCACCAGGGCGCGTTGTCGTTCAGCAGGGCGTAGGCATCGTGCTCAACGAGCCAGGTTGCCAGCGCCATTTTGAGGCGCAGGAACCACGGGCTGACTGTCCATTGGAAAGCCGTCGTGGCGATGCCCAGCACGCCGAAGAGGAGCGTCAGCGCGTCGCGGCTGCGGGCGGGGGCGTGTGGATTCAGGATTTCGGCAAACGGGGAGCGAAAAGTGAGTTTCACCGCGTCGCGCTGTCCGGCGCAACGGGCGCAGGCGTGGCATTCGGAGGCGCTGACCATGCGGCGCACATCGACCAGCGGCGGGCAGTTGAAGGTTTGGGGCGGCTCGTTTCTCGCCTCCCACGTCGCCCGGTCGACCTGGTAGTGCAAGGGAGAGAGTTTGGCGAGCACGGCAAAAACGCCCGAGGCGGGGCACAGGTAGCGGCACCAGACGCGCTTTCCCCGGCCATAGATCAGTCCGACCAGCACGGCGGCCAGCGTGGAGCCGCCCAGCACCAGCAAGGCCGCTTCCGCGTATTCGTAGACGCTGGTCAGTTGCCCGTACACCGTGGTTGCCACAAAGGCAACAAAGGGCCAGCCCGCCCACTTGAGCCAGCCGGGTACGGCCTTGCCGCGTCCGTGGCGGCTGGCGAGTTCGGACAAAAAACCTTCCGGGCACAAAAATCCGCACCAGACGCGCCCCAGTCCCACCGTCGCCAGCATGACGCCCGGCCACCAAAGCCCCCAGAAAATGAATTGGGAAAAGAGGCGCAGGTTATCCCAAATGTGCGCGCCGCCCGGCGGCAAGGGGAAAAAAGCGGGCGCGACCACCAGCGTGCCATAGCACAGGACGACGCCCCATTGCAGCGCGAAGAGGGCGGGTCGTTGCCGACGCAAAAACAGCCCCAGCCTTTCCAGTTTGCCGCGTTGACCGGGCGCGTTGGCGGGATAAAACCGGAGCGGGACTTCTGTCATGACGCCTGCTTGGGAGGCGCGCCTTTTCGCCAGAAGAACCGCCGTTTGAGATTGCCCCAGGGCAGGAGGACGAGGAGCCAGTAGCCGCCCCAGATCAACAGGGTCGACAGGGCGGGCTGCGCCCGGTAGCCCGCAAAATCCGCGCACAGGCGGCCAAAACCGGCGTTGTGGTCAAGCAGTCCGGAGGTGTCCCAGACCGGGTCAATGAGCGTGGGCAGCCAGTCCAGCCCGATCATGCGGTCGCTCGCCGCTACCAAAAGCGAGGAGGCCAGTACCAGCAGCAAAAAGGACGAACATTTGAGCAACAGCCCCAGATTCAGCCGCGCCAGACTTTTTGCCGCCGCCCAGGCGGTTAGAAGGGCGACGGCAAACCCTCCGAGCGCGCCCGTCAGCAGTGCCGCTGTTTCTCCCCCTTGCGCCAGTCCATAGAGAAAAATGACGGTTTCCGCACCTTCGCGGGCAATCGCCAGCGCGGCGACCACGGCAATGCCCCATTGCCCCCGTTTTTCCCGCGCTGCCGCCAGTTGTCCTTCCAGATGTGTTTTGACTTCCCGGCCATGCCGTTGCATCCAGAATACCATCTGGGTAATCAGCAGCGCCGCCAGCAATAATGCGCCCACCTGAAAAAGCTCCAGCGCATTGCCGGTCAGTTCGTCCTGCACGTTCAAGAGCGCCCAACCGAGCGCCAGCGCCAGTCCAATACCCGCGACCACGCCCAGTGTCAACGCACGGCGGCCCTTGCCGTCTGCATCATGGACATTCAGCCAGGCGAGCAGAATGCCGATAATCAGGAGCGCTTCCAGACTTTCGCGCCAGACGACAAAAAAAGCGTTGAGCATGAGATTTTCTCTTATTTGGCGAGAATGCGGCCTTGTGCCGTTTTGGCGTGAAAATCGTCAAAAAACGGGTAGCGGCCGGGTTTCAAGGGGTGAAAGACCAGCGTGCGGGTCACGCCGGGGGCGAGGACGCTTTCCTTGCGGAGTTCCAGGCTCTCGAACTCCGCCGCGCCCGGCCCGGCGTTGGTGATTTCGAGCCGGAACCGGGTATTGGCGGGCACTTCCAGGGTTTCCGGGAACAGCCGCCCGTCTTTGATGAGGAGCTTGAAGGTCGGCAAATCCGCCGCCTGCGCGACGCCGCACACCAGCATCAGGCAGGCGGCGAGGCGCATTTTTTTCAGAAGCGCATTCATACGACGGCCTCCCTGAGTAGGCAATGTTGGCGCGCAAGCCCCATACTTTCACAGAACTCGCGTCAGGATTGGCGCCCGGACGATGAATCCATTGAAAATCGGGCGAAATTTCCACCTGCGGCGA
>JAITNI010000059.1 GCA_031290535.1 Zoogloeaceae bacterium | reverse complement strand
GAAGGGCGTGGTTCGACAGGCTCACCACGAACGGGAGGAAAGGCAGGGCTTCACCACGAATAGAAAATTGTGGGAACAGCGATAGAAAAGACCCCCACAAAAAAGCCGCTTTGGCGCGGCTTTTTTGTGGGGTAAAGCGCAAAAATTTCAAACTTTGGCGTTTTTGCGCCGACGGCTGGCCGCGAAACTGACCAGCAGACCGATTCCCAACAAACCAAGCGTCGACGGTTCCGGCACGGGAGGGGTTGCAGACGTGACGCCTGTTACTTGCACGCTGAAGAAGCCTGGGTTGCTCCCCGTCAGATAGCCCGAGGCGGGCTGGTTCCAGGAACCAATCGGAATTCCTGCCTGTGCGTTGAAAGAAAAACTGCTGGCAGGGTTGGCGAGATTGAGGGTGGTTCCGAGCGCCCAGTTGTTGTAGGCTGCAATGGTGAAAAAATAGTCACCAGCGGCCAGAAAATTCAGGGAGAACCCGGAGTCATAGTATGTCTGAGTCGCAGGGTTGATGCTGCTATTGTCATCATTTTGATAGAGCAGGGTCGCGCCCCCTGCGCCATCACTGATCCACAAAGCCGTGATGGGATCAAAGTTTTCCCCGCTGTGATAGGAGTCGGTATACACCTGTACCCATTCGCCGGGAATGGTATCGCTCGCGAGTGAAAACGGTATAAGAACCACATCATTGTGATTGGTGATAGTACCCTCAAAGTGATAGTCTGCGGCAGAAGCGGGCAAGACTGTCATGAGAAGCCCCGCGACAAGCGCAGTTGCTTTCAGATTCATCGTTGTTTCCTTCCTTCCAGAAAAGAAGTTTATGAAAAATACTTTGTCAGTATATGTGGCGCTGTAGTCTTTGTCAAAAATCGTCAAGGTTTGTCAGATAGCGACGGCGATGTTGTTAAAACCGGATACGTGACAGAGCAATCGCATGAACGTCCAAATCCTGCGCGTAGCGCAGCAAATCATCCTCCCTTGACCACAGGCCGAGGGCGAGAGGACAGCCGAAGGCGGGGTCTGCTTTAGGGGAACTCTGCACAAGGCCGTTCGCCCTGAGTTTGGTCGTTAGGCATCCCCCAAAAACAAGGGCAACGACTGCCTCAGCCCGAACGGGTGGAACTTGTGCAGAGTTTCCTTCGCGGAATGCGGCGAAGCCGCACACAAGGAGATGTGCAGGAGGGGTTTGCTGTGGTGGCAAATCTGAACGCCCCCACAAACCCCCCTCAATTCCCCCTTGTCAGGGGGGAAGCCCCTCGGAATCGTTTGGAAAGCGTCGTGGGTTGGGCGTTGGGGGGGCGAGACAAAGTAAAAAGGGAACCCGGAGGTTCCCTTTTTGGCTTTGAGGCAGGCTTACTGCTGCGTTTCCACCACGACCAGCGGTTCTTCTGCGGCGGCGGGCGTTTTACGCTTGCGTTGCCGTCCCTGAGCGGGAGGGGCAGGGGGAGCGGCAGTTTGCGGCGCGGGGCTGGCGGAGGTTTGCACGAGCACCAGACCACTGGCTTCCAGGTCTTTTTCCAGCCGCGCCAGCGAAACGGGCGGGGCTTCGGCGGCGACAGGCGGCGCGGCGGCGGGTTCCGGCGCGCGCGCCGGGGCGAACATGTCTGCCGTTGTGGCCGTTGCCAGTGGCGCGGTCGGCGTGACCGACGCAGCGGGCGTGGTTTCCAGATGCATGTCCGCGTAATAGGCTGCCGGGGCGGCTGGCGCGGCGGGGAGCACGGGAGCCGAGGGGCTTGCCGCTTCGGCGGCTGGCGCGGGCGCGGTGTTTTGCGGCGTCGGTTCGCTGGCCGGGGGAGCCGTTTTTACGGGGGACTCGCCGCTTTCCGGTTCGGCCAGCACACTGGCGATCTTGTGCATGGTGTATTCGCTGCCGAGCCGTTCCGCGTTGTTGTCGCTTGCGGTCGCCGTTTCCGTCGCTGCTTCCACAACCGTTGCCTCTGTATTGCGGGCGTTGCGATTGCGGCGGTTGTTGCGGCGGCGGGGTTCCTCGCCCGTCGTCGTTTCCCGTGTGGGTTTTTGGGACGCGGTTTCCTGCGTCGTTGCTGGCGGGGTTTCCGGCACGGCGGTTTTCAGTTCGGGATTTTCTTCCGGCGCGGCGTCACGGGGCGGACGTTCGCGGTTACGTTCGCCACGCGGTTTTTTCTCCCGGGGTTCTCTGGGTTCGCGGACGGCTTGCGGGGTTTCCTGCAAGGCGGCTTTTTCTTCCCTGGGTTCGCGCCGGTTGCGATTTTCACGTTCCGCACGTTCGGGACGAGGTTCGCGGGCTGGTTTGGCGGTTTCCCGGTCTTTGCCCTTTTCTTCGTCACGCCGGGTTTCGGGATTGCGTCGGCCATTGCGGCGGTCATCGTTCCTGTCCCTGTTGCGATTGTTGTTGCCGTTGCGCGCCTTCTTTTCCGGCGTGGGCGCAGGGGGAGGCGTGACCGGGGCGCGGCGGAAGAAGGAGAAAATCCGGCTCATGATGCCGGGGTCGTCCTCGCTGGCGCTTGTCTTGATCGGCGGGGGCAGCACGGGCGCGGTTTGTTCCGGGATGATGCCGCGAATGGCGGCTTCCTGACGGGGTTTGCCGCTTTCCGGCTTGCCCGTGCCGGACTTCAGCACTTCCTCGCTCGGCGCTTCGACCAGTTTATAGGACGGCTCGCGCAACTCTTCCGCCGGCAGCTCATCCTGTTTCAGGCGCTGGATGTCGTGCGCCGGGGTTTCCAGATGAATATTGGGGATGAGCAGGATGGAAACCTTGTGCCGCAGCTCGATGGCGTGAATGTCGGGGCGTTTTTCGTTCAGCAGGAAGGTGGCGACATCGACCGGCACCTGCACATGCACGGCGGCGGTGCCGTCCTTCATGGCTTCTTCCTCAAGAATCCGCAGGATGTGCAGCGCGGCGGATTCCGTGGAACGAATGTGACCGGTGCCGGTGCAGCGCGGGCAGGTGATGTAGCTGGTTTCGGCCAGCGCCGGGCGCAGGCGTTGGCGGGAGAGTTCCATCAGGCCGAAGCGGCTGATCTTGCCCATCTGCACGCGGGCGCGGTCGAATTTCAGGGCGTCCTTGAGGCGGTTTTCCACTTCGCGCTGGTTCTTGGCCGATTCCATGTCGATGAAGTCGATCACAATCAGCCCGCCCAGATCGCGCAGACGTAACTGGCGGGCCAGTTCTTCGGCAGCTTCGAGATTGGTTTTGAAGGCGGTTTCCTCAATGTCCGCGCCGCGTGTGGCGCGACCGGAGTTCACGTCGACGGAAACCAGGGCTTCCGTGTGGTCGATGACAATCGCGCCGCCGGAAGGCAGGTTCACCTGGCGGACGAACGCCGTTTCAATCTGGTGCTCGATCTGGAAGCGCGAAAAGAGCGGCACGTCATCCCAGTAGCGCTTGACGCGGTGCGCGTTGTCGGGCATCACCTGACTCATGAAGTTTTGCGCCTGCTCGAAAATTTCGTCCGTGTCGATCAGGATTTCGCCGATTTCCGGCTGAAAGTAATCGCGGATGGCGCGAATGACGAGGCTGCCTTCCTGGAAAATCAGTAACGCGCCCTTTTGGGCGGCGGCGATTTCGTCGATGCGCCGCCACAGTTGCAGCAGGTAGTTCAAATCCCATTGCAGTTCTTCCGGCTGCCGGTTGATGGCGGCCGTGCGGGCGATCAGGCTCATGCCGCCGGGGACTTCGAGGTTTTCCATGATTTCGCGCAGTTCGGCGCGCTCGTCGCCGTCCACGCGCCGGGAGACGCCGCCGCCACGCGGATTGTTGGGCATCAGCACCAGATAGCGCCCCGCCAGCGAGATGAAGGTGGTGAGCGCCGCGCCCTTGTTGCCGCGCTCGTCCTTGTCGACCTGAACGATAAGTTCCTGGCCTTCGCGGATGGCTTCCTTGATGCTCGAACGGCTGTTGGCTTCCGGCTGAAAATAGCTGCGGGAAATTTCCTTGAACGGCAAAAAACCGTGCCGATCCGCGCCGTAATCGACAAACGCGGCTTCCAGCGAAGGTTCGATGCGGGTGACAACGCCCTTGTAGATGTTGCTCTTGCGTTGCTCTTTGGTGGCCGATTCAATGTCGAGGTCAATCAGTTTTTGACCATCGACAATGGCGACACGCAGTTCCTCGGCTTGTGTCGCATTGAATAACATGCGTTTCATCTTGTGTAGACTCCCGCGCACGACAACATGCACGACGCGCCCACGCAGCAGCGACCGGCTCAGATAACGGCAGGGTTCCTCATTTCCGTTGCTTGAAAAATCAAAATATCAGGTCAGCTTCAACTGGCCGGAAGCGATGAGGCTTCCGACCATAAAATTCTCTGCGCGGACAATTCCGTGGTGCTTCCAGTGCGCGAATCAAGTAGTATCGCTACTTTTGGTGAGCGAACTTAACCAGTTGATTTGCGCGGGAGAGAGGCAAGTCAGGCTTCATGCCGTTGTGTGAGGCAGCCAGATGAGCCGGGCCTGCCGACGCTCAAAGCCCGTTTTGTGAGGGGCTTGCAGCCGGGGAATTCCCGCAAAACGGGAACCGGGGCTGGTCGGTCTGACGGTGCGGCTTCCTTGCCGTCCATGACGCAAAATCGGTAGGCAGTATATTGCAAAATGACAGAAACGGGAAAAAAATCCGTCACTTATCTGACGATCGGCGCGGAAGAGGCCGGACAACGGCTGGATAATTACCTCGTCCGCCAGTGCAAGGGCGTGCCCAGGAGCCATCTGTACCGCATTTTGCGTGGCGGTGAGGTGCGGGTCAACAAAAAGCGCAGCACTGCCGATTATCGGGTGCAGGAGGGCGATTCAATCCGTCTGCCGCCCCTGCGTGTCGCCGAACGGCCTCCGCTGGCAGAAATTGAGGCGGCGGCGCAAGCCAGGGTGGTTCTGCCCATTCTCTTTGAGGACGCCGCCCTGCTGGTGATCGACAAACCCGCCGGTATTGCCGTGCATGGCGGCAGCGGCGTGAGTTTTGGCGTCATCGAGACCCTGCGCCAGCAGCGTCCCGAGGCCAGATTTCTGGAACTCGCGCACCGGCTGGATCGGGAAACCTCAGGCGTACTGTTGATCGGCAAAAAACGCTCGGCGCTCAACAAACTGCACGACATGTTCCGCGAGGCGGGACAGCTTGCCGACAAACGCTATCTGATGCTGGTTAGGGGGCGCTGGATGAATCCGCTGCAACAGGTGAAACTGCCGCTCCACAAATATCTGACCGAATCCGGCGAGCGCCGGGTGCGGGTCGATGCCGGACAGGGGAAGCCATCGCACACCGTCTTTCGCCTCCTCGCCCGCTGGCCGCGCTTCAGCCTTCTGGAAGGGCAGTTGAAAACCGGACGCACGCACCAGTTGCGCGTACACCTCGCGCATCTGGGCTATCCGATTCTGGGCGACGAAAAATATGGCGATTTTGCGCTCAACAAGGCGCTGCAAAAAGAGGGGCTGAAACGCATGGCCCTGCACGCGGCGCGTATGGAATGCCCGCATCCGCTGGAAGCGGACAAGCGTCTCACCCTGACCGCCCCCCTGCCAGAACCCCTGCAACGCTTCATCCGCCATCTGGACGCCACGGGGGCGCGAGATTTTAGCGCGGAACATTTGCCGGAAGGTCTGGCGCGTCCCGTAAGCGGCAATGTGGTATCGTGATCGCCCCGGTCAGAGCGCCGGAGCCATTTTTTAGACAAAACGAAAAGGAAACAGCGGATGGAATCCGGGACAAGAATTCTGGTGATTTGCGTGGCGGTGTTGAGCATTCTGATGGGACTTGCTTCTGTTTTTGGCTTTGTGCCGGAGCCGCCCGTTTTTCTCATGACCATCATGCCGGGGGCATTTGAGACCATTCAAAATATCAGAAATGCCGAACATCAGGGCATGGCGGCCATCCTCATCAATATGCTGAGTCTGACGCTGGGCAGCTTCATGCTCTGGTGCATGTTTTTCGCGCCTGCTTTTCTGGCCTTGCAGAGCCAGCACCCGCGCAAAAAACCGATTTTCCTGCTGAATCTGCTGCTTGGCTGGACGCTCATTGGCTGGTTTGCGGCGCTGTTCTGGACAATGCAGGGCAGCAAACAGGAAGCATAAACATTCCATGCAAAATTTTGATCTGATTGTGTTTGACTGGGACGGCACCCTGATGGATTCCGCCGTCGCCATTGCGCGCGCCATTCAGGCGGCCTGCCGCGATTTGGGGCTGGCCGCGCCCGATGACGGCGCGGCGCGGCATGTGATCGGCCTTGGGCTGGTTGAGGCGCTGCAATACGCCGTGCCGGACTTGCCGGAACGCGACTATCCGCGCATGGCCGAACGCTACCGCCAGCACTACCTCGCCCGCGAGCGCGAAATCACCCTGTTTGCCGGGGTGGAGGCGCTGCTGCTCGAACTCGCGGCGCGAGGGCATCAACTGGCCATCGCCACCGGCAAAAGCCGTCCGGGGCTGGATCGGGCGCTGGAACACTCCGGCCTGCGCCGTCATTTTGTGGCCTCCCGAACCGCTGACTGTTGTCATTCCAAGCCGCACCCGCAAATGCTGGAAGAACTGATGGACGAGCTGGACGCCTCGCCCGACCGCACCCTGATGATCGGCGACACGACGCACGATTTGCAAATGGCTCACAACGCGGGCGTGGGCGGATTGGGCGTCAGCTACGGCGCGCACCCGCCCGAACCGCTCCTCGCCCTGCGCCCGCTCGCCTGCCTGTCCAGCGTCGCGGCGCTGGGCGACTGGCTGCGGGAGAATGCCTGA
>JAITNI010000016.1 GCA_031290535.1 Zoogloeaceae bacterium | reverse complement strand
CTGCGGCCCATTCTGTTTCCCCGCCCCCCCATCCCGCTCCCGCGACCCGCACGGGCATGGATGTTCCCCGTCAGCGGCGTGGGGCTATTTTTATCCAGCATCATCGTGCTGTTCGCCTTGGGAACCTGGATTGCCGACGCCGCGCCGCCGTGGTTTTCCAATTCGCTCCTCCAGCAGCAAGGCGGACTCTTGCCCAATCCGTCCCGGTATTTTCAGGAATTAAGGCAGATGCTCGGCATGTTGCCCTGGTTTTCCTGGCCGCTCCTGCCGCTGGCGGGGTGGAGCCTGTGGGTCAGGCGTCGGCAATGGCGGCAGGCGGACATCCTCTGGCCGCTTTTTGCCTTTGTCGCCTTGCTGTTCCTGCTGCTCTTTCGCTTTGACGCCCGGGAAACCACGCTCATTGTGCTCCTGCCGCCGCTGGCGCTTTTGGCGACGCCTGGCGCGCTCGCCCTGCGCCGGGGCGCGGCCAATGCCTTTGACTGGTTTTCGGGCATGGCGTTTTCCGTCTTCGCGCTGTTGCTCTGGCTGGGCTGGAGCGCGATGATTTTCGGCTGGCCAACGCGGCTGGCGCAGCGGGCCGTGGAACTGGAACCGGGCTTTGTCGGGCGTTTTGACCTGTTCTTTTTTGGTTTGGCGCTGGCAGTCACGCTCTGGTGGGTCTGGAGCCTCCTCACCCTGCCCCGCTCCCCCTACCGCTGCCTGACGCGCTGGAGCACCGGGCTGGCGGTCGTCTGGCTCTTGGCCGTCTCCCTGTGGCTGCCCTGGATTGACTACGGCAAGAGTTACCGCCAATTGTCCGCCACCGTGGCCGCGCATCTGCCGGAACAGCAGATGGAGTGCCTCGCCGGCTGGCATCTGGGCGAAGCGCAACGCGCCTCGCTCGCCTATTTTGAACGCCTGCGCCTGACGCCGCTGGGAGCCGCTGGACAAACCCGCTGCCGCTGGCTGTTAACGCAAGGTTCCTCCCGCGCCGAACTGACGCCGCCCGGTTCCGGCTGGCAGCGCGTCTGGGAAGGCCAACGCCCCGGCGACCGCCGGGAACGCTTCCGGCTCTATCGTCGTGGCAACCCCCCTTGAAACCCGCCCCCACAAAAAAGCCCGACGGAATTTATTCGCCGGGCTTTTTCATTTGACTCTGATCCATTCAGGGCAAGGTATTCAGGTACGCCGCCACGGCCTTGATCTGCGCGTTGTTGAGCGGCGCGACGGCGCTGAACATCAGGGGATCAACCCGCTGGCCCGTTTTGTCCCGGTAGCGAGTCACGGACTCAATCAGATATTCGGGATGCTGTCCGGCCAGACGGGGAATCACCTCGCTGCCATGCGCGGCGGGGCCATGACAGCGGTTGCAGAGCTTGAGATACACCTGCTTGCCGCTCGCCACCAGACTGGCCTCCTGCGCACCCGGTGTGACTTTCTGTTCAGCGTAGAACAGGGAAATCTGCACCTTTTCCTCTTCGGTCAGCACCTTGATCAGACCCTGCATGAAAGCGTCCTTGCGGCGGCCATCCCCGAATTTACGGGTCTGCTCCAGCACGTAATCCGCATTCTGTCCGGCCAGATTCGGGACTTCCGGCAGTTTGCTGACACCGCTGTCACCGTGGCAATTGACGCAAAAGAAGGAGGCTTTTTTACCGGCCTGCACATTCGCCCGCAAACTCTCGGGGGTTGAGCGGATGGCCTGCAAGCGGGCATCCGCGCCATGAACGGGCAAGGCGACCGCAACACTCAGCCCCGCCAGCAATACTCCCAGCAAATAGCGCACATCAGACTTCATTCTTTTTCTCCTCATTGGCGTTTGGAGTGCGGATAAAATATCTCCGATAATACTTCAATTCTTCAATAGATTCATAGATGTCTGCCAAAGCCGTATGCGCGCCCTTTTTCTGAAACCCTTTCAGAAGCGCCGGACTCCAGCGTTTGCACAGCTCTTTCAGTGTGCTGACGTCCAGATTGCGATAATGAAACCAGGCTTCCAGCGTCGGCATGTAACGCGCCATGAAACGGCGATCCTGACAGATGGAATTGCCGCACATGGGCGAAACCCGTTCCGGCGCCCAGGTCTTGATGAAGGCGAGCGCCTCGGCTTCCACCCCGGCTTCGTCCTGCGTGGCGGCGCGCACCCGCTCAATGAGACCGGAACGGCCATGCGTTTTCTGGTTCCACTCATCCATCGCGTCCAGCACTGCGTCCGGCTGATGCAGCGCCCAGACGGGCGATTCCGCCACCACTTCCAGACTGGAATCCGTCACCACCATCGCGAATTCGATAATCCGGTCGGAATCCGGGTTGAGTCCCGTCATCTCCATATCCAGCCAAATGAGGTTTGCCGCGTCGCGTGCCATATAATCCACAAAATCCCTGAAAGGCGTTATTGTATCCCATGAATGAACTGTTGACCCAGATTTTTATCGCCACCGTCATAGCCGCGCTGGCAATTTCCGTTTTTTTGCGTTTTTGGCTGTCCTGGCGCCAATCGTGTTTTGTCGCGGCGCGACGGGCGCAGACGCCCGCTGCCTTTGCCGGACGCATCAGCCTCGCCGCCCACCAGCGCGCCGCCGATTACACCCTGGCCAAGGCGCGTCTGGGGCGCGTGGCGCTGGGCGTGGAGACCTTGCTGTTTCTGGCCTTCACCTGGGGGGGCGGTTTGCAGGCTTTGCATGACTTCTGGTCAGACCGGCTGCACGGGCTGCTCTATGGCGTCGCCCTGATCGCCAGCGTGGCGATTCTCTCCGCGCTGGTGGAACTACCGCTGGATATTTACCGGCAGTTTCGTCTGGAGAGCCGCTTTGGCTTCAACCGCATGACGCCCGCCCTGTTTTTTTCCGACCTGGCCAAACAAACCCTGATCGCCGCCCTGTTGGGTCTGCCTCTGCTGGCGGCAGTGCTCTGGCTCATGGCGAGCATGGGCGACGCCTGGTGGCTGTACGTTTGGCTGTTGTGGATGGGCTTTAATCTGCTGGCGCTGTTCATCTACCCGCTCTGGATTGCGCCGCGCTTCAACCGTTTTACGCCCTTGGCCGACGGCGAAGTGAAGGAACGGGTGCGCGCCCTGCTGGAACGGGGCAAATTCGGCGACCGCGCCCTGTTTGTCATGGATGGTTCCAAGCGTTCCAGCCACGGCAATGCCTACTTTACCGGCTTTGGCAAGGCGCGGCGCATCGTGTTCTTCGATACCCTGCTCGAACACCTCACCCCGCCGCAGGTAGAAGCCGTGCTGGCGCATGAACTGGGGCATTTTCACCATCGCCACATCGTGAAACGCATCGCCGCCATTTTTTTGCTCTCGCTGGTTTTTCTGGCGCTGCTCGGCCAGTTGTTGCCCGCCGACTGGTTCTTTCACGGGCTGGGACTGCAACAGGGGAATACGGCGCTGGCGCTGGTGCTGTTTTCGCTGGTCGTCCCCCTGTTTACCTTTCCCCTCACGCCGCTGATGAGCGCCCTCTCCCGCCGCCATGAGTTTCAGGCCGACGCCTACGCCGCCCGCGTGGCCTCCGCTGACGAACTGGCCGCCGCGCTGGTCAAGCTCGTGGATAGCAACGCCGCCACCCTGACGCCCGACTCGCTGTATTCCCTGTTTTACGATTCCCACCCGCCCGCCAGCCTGCGAATCGCCCGCTTGCAGGCCAACGCGCCGGGTCATGTCGCATGAAGCCGGTCGCGCTGGTCATCGCCGCGCACGGACGCCAGTACCGCGTGCGCCTGCCAGACGGGGAAGAATGGCTTTGCTACCCGCGTGGCAAAAAAAGCGAGGTTGTCTGCGGCGACCGGGTGCAGGTCAAAAAGACAGGGGACGCGCAGGGCGTCATTGAACAGATCGAGCCGCGCCAGAGCCTGCTCTACCGTTCCAACGCCCTCCGCCAAAAACTCATCGCCGCCAATGTCGATCAGGCGGTGCTGGTTGTGGCGACGCAACCGGCCTTTTCGGAACGCCTGCTCAGCCGTTGCCTGATCGCGGCGCAAAGTCAGGGCATTGTCCCGCTCATCGTGCTCAACAAGTGCGATCTGACGGAAAAACTGCCAGCAGCCCGAAACCGCCTCGCCTGCCTCATACAACAGGATTATCGCGTCCTGGAACTCTGCGCGTACCACAGTGTCGCGCCCCTACTCCCGGAACTGGAGGGCAAAACCAGCGTGCTGGTGGGGCAGTCGGGGATGGGCAAATCCACGCTGATTAACGCCCTGATTCCCGGCACGGTCGCCGCCACCCGCGAAATTTCCGCCGCGCTGGATTCCGGCAAGCACACCACCACCCACGCGCAACTCTACGACCTGAACCCGAACAGCCGCCTGATCGACTCCCCCGGCTTGCAGGAATTTGGCCTCGGCCACCTGAACCGGGAAGCCCTGGAACACGCCTTCCCGGAATTCGCTCCCTACCTCGGCCAATGCCGCTTCCGCGACTGCCGCCACCAGCAGGAACCCGGCTGCGCCCTGCAAGCGGCCACCCAAACCGGCCACATCGCCCCCGAACGCCTGCATCTGTTTTTGACGCTGGCGGCGGAAAA
>JAITNI010000011.1 GCA_031290535.1 Zoogloeaceae bacterium | reverse complement strand
GTGCCGGGTCGCTTCGCAAAACGAGATATTCGCCCTGCGCCGCAAACCATTCCGGCACGCGAACCTCCGCCAGCGCCGCGCCGACTTGTACCACATCGCCGACGGCAAGCGGATAGGCCCGCTCGACAATGCCCCCTGCCCGCGCCTGCGCGACGGCGATGGCGTGTTCGTCAAAAATGACGCTGCCGGAGACTTCCAGCGGGCGCGTCAACACGCCTTTTTCCACATGGGCGAATTTGACGCCCAGATTTTGCGTGAGCGCCGGGGGCAGCCCGAAGCCCGGTGTTGGGGGGGCATTGTCCTCCTCATCGGCATAGCGCGCTTGCAGTTCCATGTCCATGAACGGCGATTTGCCGGGCTGGTCAAAATGCGCCTCCGGCTTCATCGGGTCGTACCAGTACAGAATGGCGCGTTGGGTTTTGAGCGGCGCGGCAGCGGGATTTTGCCGCGCCGCCCACCACATGCCGCCCTTGAAAAACGCGCCACAGAGAAGGAGGAGCGCGACGCAGGCGAGCGTCAGGAGAATTTTGGGGCGGGAAATGTCAGTCATGATGAGGCTCCTGTCCGCGTTGGCGTAAAAAATGGAGTTTGGCGCGCAGGGCGGCCTGTTCGGCCTCCAGGTCGATGATTTTGAGCAGGGCGGCAAGGCGTTTTTCCCGCGCCGTGAGAAGCGCGCTGGCCGAAGCCTGTCCGCCCGAAAAGGCGGCCATGTTGAGGGCGATTTTTTGCGTCAGTAGCGGCAGGGTTTCCTGACGCAGCCGTTCAAGGCGGCTTTTTAACGCAGCCGCCTCAAAGCGCCACTCGGCTTCCTGACGCTCGAATTCCACCTGCCGCATGGCGTGTTCGGCCTCGCTTTTTTCCAGCCGCAGACGGGCGGCGGCGATTTTGGGGGTTTGCCGCGTTCCCGTAAAAAACGGCAGCGAAAAGCCGACTTTCGCCATCATCATGGATTGCCCCATCGCGTCCCGCCCGACGCCGATTTCCACATTCCAGTCGGAATCCCGTCCGGCTTCGGCCAGCGCCAGCTCCGCCGCCGCCTTGCCAATTTGCGCCTGACTGGCCAGGAGTTCCTGCGGAAGGTTGTCGTGCGCGGGTGTGGGGTTTGGTGTCTCTGGCGGCTCTTCCCGCGCCCAGCGCGGCAAATCGCCCGTGGCGGTTTCCGAGGCGGAAAGCGGGCCAATCCAGCGGCTCAGGCGAACACGCGCCAGTTGGAGATCGCGGCGCAGTTCGTCCTGCGCGTCCTGAATGTCCTGCGCGTCCAGCCGCGCTTCCAGCGCCGCCTCCGCCATGCCGCCGCCCGCCAGCGCCGCCGTGCTGGCGCGTTGTTTGTGCTGGTTTTCCGCCTGTTGCGCCGTGAGGACGGCCTCTTTTTTTTGCAGAAAATAAAGTTGCAGCCAGGCCAGTCCCGCTTCGCGGCGGGCGGCCAGCAGGATGAAGTCGCGCATCTGTCCGCTTGCCTCCACTTCCGCCGTCGCCTGTTTTCTTTCCGCCTCGCGTCGGGCAGTGGCGGGAATCTCCTGCATCAGACTGACCATCTGCTTGGCCTGCCCCGTGCGGTAACGCGCCTCGCCTTCCAGCGTCAGGTCTTCCAGCGACAGTGTCAGGCGTGGGTCGGGCAAGCGTCCGGCCGCCGTTTTTTCTGCCGTGGCCGCCGCCGCATCCGCCACGCTGGCGCGCACTTCCGGCGACTGTCCGGCGCGCAGCAGGGCATCTTCCAGCGAGAGCGCCTGTGCCGGAGGAGCGAGCGAATAAATGAGGAGACCCAGACAAGCCAGTCTTCCCCTGTAATGCGGGATGCTCATGTTAAAAACTCCTGAAAAACAATCCATGCGGATTGCGATTTCAGGCGGGCGTGGACGCCCGGAGCACAAACACTCAGGGATTCCCGCACCAATCAAAACGCCTGCAAACCACAATCCCCGCGCCCAAAAAACGGCGCGGCAAAAATGTGACAGATGGATTCAGGCGAACAGTCTGGGCGGGCGATAGATGCCCTGAACGCAAGCGCTCAGAGCGAAGGGAGGCGTGAAGGCGATGGGTTCGCTCCGCGCGGGCGCGGCGGGTTCAACGCGCAGGGGAGGGGGAAGGGCAACAAAATTCACACAACAGGCGTGCGTCACAGGCGCGGCCTTTGTGTCGCTGGCCGGTAGGGCGTCCGCCGGTTCGGCGGCGGGCGTGGAAAGCGCGGCGTGGCAACTGCCGGAAGGACTGGCCGCGTGGGAGGCTGCTGGTGCTTCAGGCATCGCCCCGACTTCCGCAGGCATCATCACGCCGCTCGTCACAGCGGCAAGCGTCAGGCACAAGGACAACAGGAAGGCGAGGAGTTTTCTGAACAGCATGAGCGCATTATAGGCGCATTCTGCATGATCGCGTCAAGCATCCAGAAGGAACGCGTTTTAATCCGAGGGCAATCGCATGAACATCCAAATCCTGCGCATAGCGCAGCAAATCATCCTCCCCTGACAAGGGGAGGTGCAGGAGGGGTTTGAGAGGGGTCAGATTGCACAGACTGCACAGGGGAGAAGCCCTTCTGGAACCGCTTGGCCTTGTGCAAGTGAGCCGCTCCCTGAAGAAGGCTTTGGCGACAGGGGATCAATGACAAGGAGATTCATACAGTCGCCCTGTGCTTGTCACAGGCACACCGACCTTCCCGCACGTCATGGCGATGCCCCGCCATACTCCTGTTTGAGGCTCGCTTACTCTCCAAGGGCGCTTTCCGGTTTGCGATACATCAAAAAACCGGCGCGAGACGCCCGCAGAGCGAAAAAAAGCCCGAAAACCTGAATTTTTTTCTTGTAATGGCTAGGCAACACCCCTCATGACGGGAGATAATGGCGCTTCCAAGTAACCTACATAGGAAACACACCATGAACAAAACCGAGTTGGTCGATGCGCTGGCTGCCAAAGGCAGCATCTCCAAAGCTGCTGCTGGCAATGCCCTGGATAGCCTGATTGAAGTCATCACGGAAACGCTGGCTGACGGCGACACCATCAGTCTGGTTGGTTTTGGCGCTTTCTCCGTTGGAGATCGCGCTGCCCGTATTGGCCGGAATCCGCAAACGGGCAAGGAACTGAAAATCCCCGCGTCCAAGGCTGTCAAGTTCTCTGTGGGCGCCAAGCTGAAGGCTGCGGTTAACACGCCTAAAAAGGGCGGTAAGAAGAAGTAAAAAATTTCTGGTTCCGCAGCGCTGCCGCTGTTTTCTTGCACTGCGTGACCCTATGAAAACCCGGCCTTCAGGTCGGGCTTTTTTATGCCCGCGTTTTGCGACGCCAGATTTGTAGCGGGTTCCCACAATTTTCCGTTCGTGGTGCGCCTGCTTCTCCTTCCGTTCGTGGTGAAGCCCTCTCGAACCACGCCCTTCGACAGCGCTTCAGAGCGCACGGGATCATTCAGGGTTTCCGCAGTAGAGAGGCGTCCCCTTTTCTGCAACAAATCTTTTCCGCGCCGCACCATACATACATGGATGTATGTATAATCCGCCCTTCGTTTTCCCTTTCCATTCCTGTTTTTCATCCCTTCCCGGAGAATCCGCCATGCCCGCGCATAATAACAAGGCTCGTCCGCGCCGCGCCCCGCAATCCTGCCGTCCTGTCTCAAAACTGCTGCCGCTGTTGGTAAGCGGCGCGGTTCTTTTATCCGCCTGTTCCAGCGCCGAAGCGCCGCCGGGACAACAACAACCGACGTTCTTTCAGGGGCTGTTGATGAAGCTCGGTCTGGGTGAAGCGCCGCCGCCTGCCGCGCCGCCTGCCCTGCCGGTCACGGTGCTGGACATGCGCCCCCAGACCGTGCCTTACGCGCTGGAAGTCATGGCGCAAACGGAAGGGGCCAAAGAGACGGAAGTACGCGCCAGGGTGGGCGGCATTCTGACGAAACAGTTGTATCAGGAAGGCCAGCCGGTCAAGGCGGGGCAACCCCTGTTCCAGATTGACCGCGAAACTTACGAAATCGCCTATTCGGAGGCCAAAGCGCGCGCCGAACAGACCGAGCGCGAACGGGCGCGGATGGAAAAGCTCCTGCCGCTGCAAGGCGTCAGCCGCAAGGAGTTTGATGACGCCGACAGCGCCAACAAGCTGGCGCAGGCCGCTTTGCGGCAGGCGGAACTCAATCTGTCCTGGAGCACCGTCACCGCGCCGGTGGCCGGTATTTCCGGGCGGGCGGACAAATCCGTGGGCAATCTCATCAGCGTCGGCGCGGACAGCCTCCTCACCGCCATCTACCAGAATAACCCGATGTGGGTGCGCTTTTCCCTCTCCGAGAGCGAAATCGCCAAGCTGCCCGGCGGCAAGCTGACGCCCCAGACCGTGACCGGCGTGGAACTGGTGTTGCCGGATGGCGCTGTGTATGCCCAGAAGGGCAAGCTCAATTTCCTTGCTTCCAGTATCGACACGGTGCTTGGCACGCGGCAACTGCGGGCGGAATTTACCAATCCCGACAACGCGCTGTTGCCCGGCCAGTTTGTGCGGGCGCGGCTGTTGGCCGGGGCGCGTCAGGGCGTCTACCTGCTACCGCAAAGCGCCGTATTGCAGACCGAACAGGGCGATCTGGTGATGACCGTCACCCCCGACAACACCGTCGCGCCGCGTCCCGTGCAGACTGGCGAATGGCTCGGCAAGGACTGGATCATCCTCGGCGGCCTGAACCCCGGCGACCGGGTGATTATCGACAACCTGATGAAACTGCGCCCCGGCGCGCCAGTGGCCCCCCATGCCCCGCAAGCACCGGGCGCAGCCCCCGGCGCGCCTGCGGACAAGGCAGAAGCCGCCCCGGCCAAACAGGGTTAAGGAGCGCACATGTCATCCAAATTCTTAATCGACCGCCCGATTTTTTCGGCGGTTCTCTCCATCGTCATCGTCATCGCCGGGCTGGTCGCTGCCCAGGTGTTGCCGGTGGCGCAATATCCGCAAATCTCGCCGCCCACCATCGTGGTGGTCGCCAATTACCCCGGCGCGTCGGCGGAAACCCTGGCGCGCTCCGTCGCCGCGCCCATTGAGGAACAGTTGAACGGGATCGACGATTTGTCCTATTTCAACTCCACCTCGGACGCCAATGGGCAGATCACGATCACCGCCACCTTTAAGGTCGGCTCCGACCCGAACATGGCGCTCATCAATGTGAACAACCGGGTCAAGATCGCCGAGCCGCGCCTGCCGGAAGAAGTGCGCCGCAACGGCGTGGTGGTCTACAAGCGTTCCACCGACATCCTGAAGGTCTTTGCGCTCACCTCCTCCAACGCGGCGCATGACCGCCTGTTCCTCTCCAACTACGCCAGCATCAACCTTGTCGATGACCTGAAGCGCCTGCCCGGCGTTGGCGACGTGGTGGTGTTCGGGGCGCTCGATTACTCGATGCGTATCTGGTTGAAGCCCGACCGCATGGCGCAACTGGGCATCTCCGTGGCGGAAATCGCTGCCGCCATCCGCGAGCAGAATACGCAGAACGCCGCTGGCAAGATCGGGCAGGATCCCCTGCCCGGCGACCAGCAGTTGATTTACACGGTCAACGCGCGCGGTCGCCTGATCGCGCCGGAAGATTTCGGCAACATCATCCTGCGCGCCAACGGCCCGAACGGTGTGCTGCGCCTCAAGGATGTGTCCCGCATTGAGCTGGGCGCGAGCAGCTACAACCAGCAGACCAGCACCAACGGGCGCGAGTCTGTGGGCATGGGAATTTTCCTGCAAACTGGCGCGAACGCGCTGGAAGTGTCGAACATCGTGGAAGAACGCATGGCGCAACTGAAGGAGAAGTTCCCCGAAGGCATGGAATACATCGTGCCCTTCGACACCACGCGCTTCATCACCGCTTCCATCGGCGAGGTGAAATCCACCCTGATTGAGGCTCTGCTCCTGGTAATCGCCGTGGTCTACATCTTCCTGCAAAGCTGGCGGGCGACGCTGATTCCGATGATCGCCGTGCCCATTTCGCTGATCGGCACTTTTGCGGGCTTGTGGCTGTTCGGCTTTTCCATCAATACACTGACGCTGTTTGCGATGGTGCTTGCCATCGGGATTGTGGTCGACGATGCCATTGTGGTGCTGGAGAACGTCGAGCGGCTGATGTGGGAAGAAAAAATGTCCCCCTACGCCGCCGCCGTGGAGGCGATGAGCCAGGTCTCCAGCGCCCTGGTCGCCATTGTGCTGGTGCTCTGCGCGGTGTTTATCCCGGTCGCCTTTCTGGGTGGCATCACGGGGATGCTCTACAAGCAGTTTGCCGTCACCGTGGCGGTGTCGGTGGTGCTCTCCGGCGTGGTGGCGCTGACGCTCTCGCCTGCCCTTTGCGCCCTGCTTTTGAAGAGCAAGCACGAGGAACACAAGGTCTTCATTCCCTTCAACCGCCTGTTTGAGAAATTCACCAATTCCTACACCGGCACGGTGGCCAGGCTCCTGAAACACAGCTTCGTCGGCGCGGTGCTGCTGGCCGTGGTGGTGGGCTTGTGCACCTTCTTCCTCATCCGCATTCCCGGCAGCTTTGTGCCGCAGGAGGATCAGGGCGCGCTCTTTGTGGCGCTCATCCAGCCCGACGGCGCGACCCTGAAGCGAACCATCGCCACCGGCGAGCAGATGGGCCAGATGGTGATGGGCGACAAGAACGTTCAGCGCCTCTTTTCCGTGGCCGGTTTCGACATGGTCGGCGGCTCCAAGGGCACCATGTTCATCGACCTGGCGCCTTGGGACGAGCGCAAGGACGCGGGACAATCGGCGCAGGAACTGGTCGGCAAATTCGCGGGCATGGGTCAGCAACTGACGGACGGCATGGCCATCGTGTTCAGCCCGCCGCCCATCATGGGGCTGGGTTCTGTGGGCGGCTTTGAAGCCTACATCCAGAACCGCGTCGATGGCGACCCGAAGAACCTCGAAGTCGTCATCAATGACTTCTTCGCGGCGCTGCAAAAGTACCCGGAATTCCAGTGCGGCGACGCCTGTCGACTGTCCACCTCGCTCCGCCCCAATGTGCCGCAGCTCTATGTGGAAGTCGACGAACCCAAGGCCATGTCGCTGGGCCTTGATCTCGCCGATGTCTACATGACGCTGCAAAGCACGATGGGCACGCTCTATGTCAACGACTTCAACAAGGGCAGCAAGGTCTATCGCGTGCAGATGCAGGCTGAAGGCGAGTACCGGACGAAACCGGAAGACATCGGCAAGGTCTATGTGAAGAGCAACAAGGGCGCGATGATTCCCGTTTCCGCCTTCTCCACGGTGAAGCGCATCATCCGCCCGGAAGTGGTGGAACGCTTCAACGGCTTCATCTCGTCGAAAATCACTGGCGACGCACGTGTCGGCACAAGTTCCGGGCGCGTCATCGAGTTGCTGGAGAAGACCGCCGAGGAAGTGCTGCCGGAAGGCTATTCGCTTGCCTGGACGGGCGCGGCCTTTCAGGAAAAGGAAAACGCCGGGTCTTCCGAACACGCCTTCATCTTTGCGCTCATTATGGTGTTCCTGATCCTCGCCGCGCAATATGAAAAATGGTCGCTGCCGGTGGCGGTGCTGATTACCCTGCCCTTCGCGGTCATGGGCGCGCTGATCGCCATCTGGATGCGCTCCATGCCCAATGACATCTACTTCCAGATTGGCCTCGTCGTGCTGATTGGGCTGGCGGCGAAAAACGCCATTCTGATTGTGGAATTCGCGGCGCAGAAATACGCGGAGGGAATGAGCGTGATGGACGCCGCCCTTGAAGCGGCGCGGCTCAGATTCCGCCCGATTGTGATGACCTCGCTCGCCTTCGTGCTCGGCGTCTTCCCGCTGGTGAAAGCCAGCGGCGCGGGCGCGGCGGCGCGACGCTCGATGGGCACGGGCGTGTTCGGCGGCATGATCGCCGCTACCTTCATCGCCACCATTTTTGTCCCCCTGTTCTTCAAATGGCTGGAACGCGGCAAGCAGGCGCTGCCTGCCGGTCACGAATACCATGCCCCCACGCCTGTGACGGAGGAAAATCCCTATGATTAAGCAGCCTCAAAAAACCCGGCTGGCGCTCTGTCTGGGCGTCGCCTGCCTCTTTTCCGGCTGCGCCATCGGCCCGGATTTTCAACGGCCCGAAAACGCCCTGCCGGAAAAGTACGGGCAGGTCGGCACGCCAAACCCCAACGTCGTGCGGTCTTCCGCCACCAGATGTGAGGGCGTTTGGTACGCAGATGACGACCTTCCCGCCGCCTGCGTCACGACGACGCCGGTCAATCCTGAATGGTGGACGCTGTTTGGCGACGCGGAACTGAATCGCCTGATGGCGCTGGCGCTCGACAACAATCAGGATTTGCAGGCCGCCATCGCCCGCATGGAGGCCGCCCAGGCCGCCGCGCGGGAGGCCGGGGCGGAGTATTATCCCAATGTCGATCTGGAAGGCAGTTCCATCCGCAACCGCACCAGCGCCAAAACCGCGAGCGGCAAGCAGATGGGGCGCATGACCTCCACCAATCGCCGCGTCGCGCTTGACATCAGCTATGAGCTGGATTTGTGGGGGCGTATCCGGCGCAGTAACGAGGCCGCCCGCGCCGAGGCGCTGGCCGGGGAATTTGCCCGCGACACGGTGCAGATCGCGCTTGCCAGCCAGCTTGCCGCCGAATACCTGACCCTGCGCGTGCTG
>JAITNI010000006.1 GCA_031290535.1 Zoogloeaceae bacterium | reverse complement strand
ATCAGCCGCATTGACAGTCTCCTTGATCCGCAACTGCCGCCCCTCCTGCAAGGCAAGGTCGCCATCGCCGCCGCCCGCGCCGCTTACGCCTGCCTGCCGCAATTGCCGCCCCTGCCCGCTGGCGCGGCGCCGCAAAAACTCCTGTGGGCCTCCACGTCCAGCAAAAACCCGGCCTATCGGGATGTGCGCTATGTGGAGGAATTGATCGGCCCCGGCACGGTCAACACCGTCCCCGACGCCACCCTTGCCGCTTTCCGCGACCACGGCGAAGCGGCGCTCACCCTGACCCGGATGCCGGAAGAAACCCAGGCCACGCTTGCCACACTGGCCGCGCACGGCCTCAATCTGGACAAAGTCGGCGAAACCCTGCTCGCCGCCGGTGTGCAGCAGTTCGAGGAGGCGTTTGGCAAACTGCTGGAATTGGTGGGGTGAAAGGGGGGAAGATGGATGCGGAGCGGATTGCGATTCTCAAGCAAGCCGCCGAACAGGGCGACCCCTGGGCGCAATACAATCTGGGGGTGGATTTTGAATATGGGCAGGGCGTCGAACAGGACAAGGCGGAAGCCGTGAAATGGTATCGGCTTGCCGCCGAACAGGGCATCGACAGCGCCCAGTTCAATCTGGCGCGTGCCTATGATGATGGCGAAGGCGTCGAACCGGACAGGAGCGAGGCCGAAAAATGGTACACCCTGGCCGCCGAACAGGGACACGCCAAGGCGCAATGCAATCTGGGCATTTTGTACGATGCGGGCGAAGGCATTGAACGCGATCTGACCGCCGCCCTCAAGTGGTACAAACGCGCCGCCCGACAAGGCCGCGCCATCGCGCAATACAGGTTGTCCTGGCTCTATTTCGAGGGCGAAGGCGTCAAAAAAGACCCTGCCAGAGCGGTTCAATGGCTGAAGCGGGCGGCACAGCAGGGACATGTCAGCGCCCAATATGATTTGGGAGATTGCTATCGAAACGGCGACGGCGTCCGGCGTAATCCGGCCAAGGCGGCGCGCTGGTTTCGACGGGGCGCCAAGGCGGGCGATGCGGACGCGCAAACGAATCTGGGTGTCGCCTATTTTTATGGCAAAGGCGTCAAACAAAATTGGAAAAAAGCGAAAAAATGGTACGAACGCGCTGCCGCGCAAGGGTTTGACCGCGCCCAATGCAATCTGGGGCTGATGTGCGAAAAGGGCGAAGGCATGGCAAAAGACGCCGCCCAGGCCGTCAAATGGTTCCGGCTGGCCGCTGAACAAGGGCATCTCAAAGCGCAATATTATCTGGGGCGTGCCTACAGAGATGGTGAAGGCGTCAAGGAAAACAAGACCAAAGCCGCCGCGTGGTTCCGCAAAGCCGCCGAACAGGGCGACGCCGAATCGCAAAACGAACTGGGGGTTGCCTGTTTTTACGGTAAAGGCGTTCCGCAGGACTGGAAACAGGCGAAAAAATGGTACAAACGCGCCGCCGTGCAAGGCAATGCCCTCGCGCAAGGCAATCTGGGACAAATGTATTTGTCTGGAGAAGGCGTAATAAAGAACAAAGCCCGCGCCGCGTTCTGGTTTCGCAAAGTGGCGAAACAGGGGGACAAAACAGCACGGGAATTCTTGCGGGAGGTGTCGTCCAGGAATGCGAAGCAGGAAGGATGATTTGATCCCGATTTTCAAAAATATAGCGGTTCTCAAAATAATTCATCCACCCGTTCGCCCTGAGGCGCTGTTTTCGGATACCCATCACTTTGCCGAAATGCGCCACCCGCTTTACCGCGATCTGGCGGACTTCATGCCCGCGAACAACACGATCATGAAGCAACTGAAACATTCCGAACTGACGGTAGATGAGCTGGGCGTGGTCTCGCAGGCGTTGTCTTCCTCGCGGCTTGTGGGCAACATGGGAGTGCTCCGGGCCAGACCGTGCGACCCCAATATCCTCGGTTTTTCCAGCGATGTTGCGCGGCAGGTCGATCAGTTTGCCTGCTGCATCGTCTATTGTCCCCTGTCTACCGGACTCAAACTCTCTATCCGCAGCACGGTGCGTGAGGTCATGGCCAACGAACTGGCCGCCTTTTTGACGCGCGAAACGGGTTCCGGGGGCGGTACTATGGAAAAGGCGGGCGCGTATCTCAGCTTTGCCAGCATCGAAAAAATCGCGCCCGGCCTGTCGCCGGACGATTACCTGCTGGAACGGATTCGCAAATACCAGGAGAATTTCGATCTGGTGTACTGCGAGAAGCACAGCATTGATTTCTCCGCCGCCAAACGCTTCAAAAAACTGCGCCTGCCGCTCGGTTTTGCGCCCACCACAGACGTGTTCCCCGAAGGCACGCCCTTGTGCGTCCGCACGCTGGAAGGTGATCTTGACATCGTGGCGGCGCGGGAAATTTATATCATGATCGGCATTGCCCATGAGGTGTACCCCATCCGGCGCGAAAAATTCGAGCGTCAATACGCGCGTCTGGACATGGATTATGTGTCCGACGCCGAATATCCGCCCTCCATCATCGACAAAATCAGGGGCGAGAAAAAATCCCTGCTGCCCTTCACAAAAGTCTGCCAACCCGGAGCGGAAAGCGCGATTCGCGCCCTCCCGCTGGAGAAGGATACCAAGGTGTTCAGCCATTGGGACAGGGAAAAATATTTCCTCGGCAGGGTCGGTGACTACATCGCCGCGCCCGAAAACGATTTTGGCGATGTGTATATCATCAACCGGGAAATCTTCGCAAAAACCTATGCGCCTTTTTAGGGAAACTCTGCACAAGGCCGTTCGCCTTGAGCTTGGTTGTTGGGCATTTCCCGTAAAAACAAGGGCTTCGACAGGCTCAGCCCGAACGGGTGGAACTTGTGCAAAGTTTCCTTCGGCAGGTTCAGGGCGAAGGGACGGCAAAAGTCTTCCCTTCCCCCGCCAGTTCCAGAATCTTCTCCCCATAGCGTTCCATTTTCGCCTGTCCCACGCCTTGCACTTCCACCAAGGTGGCGGGGGTGTGGGGGTGGCGTTCGGCGATTTCTTTCAGGGTGCGGTCGTGGAAAATGACGTAGGCGGGTACCCCCTGTTCTTTTGCCGTTTCGGCCCGCCATTGGCGCAGGCGCTCGAACAGGCGCTGGGCTTCTGGCGGCAGGTCGGCAAGGAGGGTGGCGCGGCGGGTTTCCCGGAGCCGTGCGGATTTTGCGTGTGACGCGGCGCGGCGCAGTTCTACGCTCTGTTCGCCTTTTAATACCGGGCGGGAGAGTGCGGTAAGTTTCAGCGCGCCGTAGGCGTTCATGTCTACGTGCAAAAATCCCGCCGAGACCAGTTGCCGGAAGACCGAGCGCCAGTCGACTTCGTCCATGTCCGCGCCGATGCCCCAGGTGGTGAGGCGCTGGTGGCCGTATTCTTGTGTTTTGGTGTTTTCCTTGCCGCGCAGGACGTCGATCAGGTGTTTCGCGCCGAAGCGTTGCCCGGTGCGATAGGCGGCGGAAAGCGCCTTTTGCGCGGCGATAGTGCCGTCCCAGCATTGCGGCGGGTCAAGGCAGGCATCGCAGTTGCCGCAGGGTTCGCTGGCTTCGCCGAAGTAGTGCAGCAGCGCCACGCGGCGGCAGCGGGCGGATTCGGCGTAACCCAGGAGGGCGTTCAGCTTTTGGGTTTCCAGCCGCTTTTGCGTTTCATCCGCCGTGGAATCCTCAATGCGCGAACGTTGCAGGGCGACATCCTGCAAACCGTAGGTCATCCAGGCTTCCGCCGCTTCGCCGTCGCGTCCGGCGCGCCCGGTTTCCTGATAATAGGCTTCCAGACTTTTGGGCAGGTCAAGATGCGCGACAAAGCGCACGTCGGGCTTGTCGATGCCCATGCCAAAGGCAATGGTGGCGACCATGATGATGCCTTCTTCGCGTAGAAAACGGCGCTGGTTTTGAGTGCGGGCGGCGGTTTCCATGCCGGCGTGGTAGGGGAGGGCGGAATAGCCCTTGATGTTGAGCCAGGCGGCGGTCTCCTCCACTTTTTTGCGCGACAGGCAATAGACGATGCCCGCCTCCCCGCGTCGCGCCGCCAGAAAATTCAGCAATTGTCGACGGGGATTGTCCTTTTCCACCACGGTGTAGCGGATATTGGGGCGATCAAAACTGGCGATGAACACGCGGGCGGCGGCCAGTCCCAGGCGCGCGATCATTTCCTGCCGCGTCGCCTCGTCGGCGGTGGCGGTGAGCGCGATGCGCGGGACATTGGGATGGCGTTCGTGCAGGGCGGAAAGTTGCAGGTATTCCGGGCGAAAATCGTGCCCCCACTGGGAGACGCAATGCGCTTCGTCGATGGCGAACAGCGCCAGCCGCCCGCCTTCGGCGAGGCCGTCGAGAATGGCGAGAAAACGGTCGGTCATCAGCCGTTCCGGCGCGACATAGAGAAGATCAACCTGGCCGGAAAAGAGTTTTTGTTCCGTCTCCCGCACCGCGCTCCAGGCGACGGTGGAATTCAAAAGCGCGGCGCGAATGCCGAGTTGGGTCAGCGCATCGACCTGATCCTGCATCAAGGCAATCAGGGGCGAAACCACCACCGCCACCCCCCGGCGCAGCAGGGCGGGAATCTGGTAACAGAGCGACTTGCCGCCCCCGGTCGGCATCAACACCAGCGCGTCGCCCCCCGCCGCAACGTGCTCAATCACTTCCGCCTGCTGACCGCGAAAGGCCGGGTAGCCGAAAGTGTGGCGCAACACCTCCAGCGCGGCGGACGGGGTAGTGGACAGGGAAGAGGAAGGCAAGGGCTGCATAGGGGTGGATTATCGCATGTCCGGCACGATGCAGCCGTGTCTTGTGGCAGTCGCAGGCGGGTTCCGCTTTGGCGGAATACGGCGAAGCCGCACACCAGAAAGTGTGCGGCCTTTGTTCCGTGCATTGTAGGGGCGGAAAAGCATCCGCCCAGGGCGCACGCAGTGCGCCCCTACGGGGTGGGCAGCAGGAAGCTGAACCGCCCAAAAAAACCCTCCTGTACCTCCCCTTGGGAAACTCTAAACCACTCCCAACCGTTCGGGCTGAAGCCCTCCGCGCATGGTAAGCCTGCCTTTCCTTCCGTTCGTGGTAAGCCCTGTCGAACCACGCCCTTCGACAGGCTCAGGGCGAACGGGATTATTCAGCGTCTTCCAAGCGGTTCCGATGGGGCTTCTCCCTGCGGCCTTCGGCCTGGTCAGGGGGAAGCCTCATCTGGAAAGCCTAGCGAATCTGCCGCCAGGATCTCCGCCCCTTGGAAGAACCCTTGTTTTTGATCTTCTGAATCGGGCTGCCGGAAGAATACTTGATTTCCTCGCCCGTCTCAGGATCACTGACGACGGTAATCCCCGTCCCGAACTTGGCGCCGTTGACGACCTCTGTGCCCGATTTGTCGCTGCCATCGTATTTGCCATCGCCATTCAGGTCAAAAACGCTGGACGCGGTTCTTGCGCCGGTCAGGGGATCCACTTCCATCAGCCAGCCACTGGTGCCGCCGGTACAGCTATTGCTGTCGCCACTCGGCACCAGGGTATTGAAAAGAATCCGGTCTGCCCAGACGACTGGCGGGATCAGGATGCGCTCGCCTTTCTTGTTGCTGGCCGTGGGAGAGACCGCCAGATCAATATAAAAACCCTTGTTGGTGGTGGAATCCACGGGTTTCTGCGAGAGACTGCGAAGATCATCGGCGGCGTAAGTGACCACCGGGACGGTTGCCTTGCT
>JAITNI010000294.1 GCA_031290535.1 Zoogloeaceae bacterium | reverse complement strand
CGGTCGCAATCCTGCCGCGCCCGATTCCCGTCCTGAAACCGCTCCACATCCGCCTCGCGCTGGCAGGCGCGACAGCAAAACGGGTACAGGTGAATTTTTCCGGCGTCGAGATGGACATGGGGTTTAATCAAATCACGCTGCAAAAAGGGGAAACAGGCGAATTTACCGGCCTTGGCAATCTGCCCGTCTGCGTGAGCGGCAAAATGCGCTGGCAGGCGACCATCACGCTGGAAGACCCCGCCGGAACATTTGCTATCCCCTTGCAGTTTGCAACCGGAATATGAGGGCGCAGCAAAAATTATAGTTGTTCCCACAATTTTCCGTTCGTGGTGAGCCTATCGATTCCGTGTGTGGTGAGCCTGTCGAACCATGCCCTTCGACAGCGCTTCAGGGCTAACGGGCGGATGGATCATTATGGAAATCGCTATAGCGACAAGCCTGTCGGTCTGCCCCACCTTTCCCCAACACCCTTCCCAAAACCCGCTGATAAATGCGGGTCAGTGTCGGCAGGGCGTCCACGGCGATACGCTCGTCAATCTTGTGGCTGGTGGCGTTGACCGGGCCGACTTCGAGCATCTGGGGGCAGATGGCGGCGATGAAGCGGCCATCGGAGGTGCCGCCGGTGGTGGAGAGTTCCGGCGTACGGCCTGTTTCGGCGTGAATGGCGGCGCGGACGGCATCGGCCAAAGCCCCGCGTGGCGTTAAAAAGGGGCGCGCGCCCAATGTCCATTTCAGTTCGTAGTCCAGAGCGTGTTGGTCGAGGATGGCGGTCAGGCGCTGTTGCAGGTCTTCCGGGGTGCTGGCGCTGGCGAAGCGAAAATTGAACAGGATTTCCACGCTGGCGGGCACGACATTGTTCGCGCCGGTTCCGGCGTGGATGTTGGAGACTTGCCAGGTGGTCGGCTGGAAATATTCGTTGCCTGCATCCCATTGGGTTGCGGCCAGTTCCGCCAGCACCGGCGCGATCTGGTGGATCGGATTCCTGCCCTGTTCAGGATAGGCGATGTGGCACTGCACCCCCGCCACCTTCAGCCGCCCGGAGAGCGAGCCGCGCCGACCATTCTTGACCATGTCGCCCACCGCCGCCACCGAGGTGGGTTCGCCGACCATGCAGTAATCCAGCGTTTCATGCCGCGCTTGCAGGGTTTCGACCACGGCGGTCGTGCCGTTGGTCGCCTCCCCTTCTTCGTCGGAGGTGAGCAAAAAGGCGAGCGAACCGGAGTGTTCGGGGTGTTCAGCGATGAAGTTTTCTACCGCCACGATCATGGCCGCGACGGAAGATTTCATGTCCGCCGCGCCGCGTCCGTACAAAAAACCGTCGCGCACGGTCGGGGTGAAGGGGAGCGACGTCCACGCCTCCAGCGGGCCGGGGGGAACGACATCGACATGTCCGGCAAAGCAGAACAGCGGCGACTTCGTACCGCGCCGCGCCCAAAGATTTTTAACGCCCTTGCGATCCATGCGTTCCAGGACAAAACCCAGGGGCGCGAGGCGGGATTCGATCAGCGCCAGCGCCCCGCCATCGGCGGGGGTGACGGAAGGGCAGGCGATCAGCGCCTGCGCGAGATTCAACGTGGGGTCAGAAGGCATGGGCAAACCGCGCCGCATTACACGATCTTGGTTTGCCAGAGCGGGTCTTTCTCCGGCTCACTTTCTTCATTCCCGGATGTTGGCTCTTCTTCTTCCTGAAGCGACAGGGAAAACTCCTTGAAGGAGACGCCGTCATCGCCTTCTTCTTCCGGCGTCAGCGTGCCTTCCGTGACGATTTTCTGGTTCTTGTGAATGCCGTCCGGGTTTTCCGTGTTGTTGATGAGCCAGGAAAGGTTGGTGGGCGAATCGGCATTGGCCAGCGCCTCGCCCAGCGTGACGGTGCCTTCCTTGTACAAGCGGAACAAATCCTGCTCAAAGGTTTGCGAACCCGGCGCGGTACTTTGCTCCATCGCCTCCTTGATGGATTGCACCTCGCCGCGCTCAATCAGTTCGCTCACGAAACGGGTGTTGAGCAGCACTTCGGCGGAAGGGATGCGGATGCCATCCGGTTTACGCACCAGCCGCTGCGAAATAATGGCGCGCAGGCTGGTCGCCAGATCAAGGAACAGCGCCTTGCGGTTTTCCAGCGCGAAGAAGTTGATGATGCGGTTCAGGGCGTGGTAACTGTTGTTGGCGTGCAGGGTGGCGACGCAAAGATGCCCGGCCTGGGCGTAGGCCAGCCCTGCCTGCATGGTTTCGCGGTCGCGGATTTCGCCGATCATGATGCAGTCCGGCGCCTGCCGCATGGCGTTTTTCAGGGCGCTGCCCCAGCTCTTGGTGTCCAGCCCCAGCTCGCGCTGGTTGACGATGGATTTTTTGTGCCGGAACAGGAATTCAATCGGGTCTTCCACGGTCAGGATGTGCCCGGCATAATGGCTGTTGCGGTGATCCAGCATCGCCGCCAGCGTGGTGGATTTGCCGGAGCCGGTCGCGCCGACGAGCAGAATCAGGCCGCGTTTTTCCATAATCAGGTCGGCGAGCACGGGCGGCATTCCGAGCGTATCGAGTTCCGGGATATTGCCCAGAATGAAGCGCACCACAATACTGATGGAATTGCGCTGGCGAAAGATGTTGACCCGAAAATTGCCCACCATCGGCACGCCAAAGGAGAGGTTCATCTCCATTTCCTGCTCGAAGGTTTTGGCCTGCTCCGCCGACATCAGTTCCAGAGCGATTTTTTCGATCATGTCGGACGTCATCACCTGCTGGTTGACCGGCATGGTGTTGCCCTGGATCTTGATGTGAATCGGCGTACCGGAGGAGATGAACAAATCCGACGCCTGTTTTTCGGACATCAATTGAAACAGTTTATCCAGAATCATGAGTGCAAATCTCCAACAGTAGTAAGCAGCAATAAAAAATCAGTCGCGCAGCAGGTCGTTGATGCTGGTTTTGGCGCGTGTCTGGGCGTCCACCTTTTTCACGATGACCGCGCAGTAAAGACTGTGGCTCCCGTCTTTGGCGGGCAGGTTGCCGGAAACCACCACCGAACCGGCGGGCACGCGGCCATAGGTGATTTCCCCCGTGGCGCGGTCGTAAATTCTGGTGGACTGGCTCAGATAGACGCCCATGGAAATCACGGAATTTTCTTCCACAATCACGCCTTCGACCACTTCCGAACGCGCTCCGATAAAGCAGTTGTCTTCAATGATGGTCGGGTTGGCCTGCAAGGGTTCCAGCACGCCGCCAATGCCAACGCCGCCGGAAAGATGCACATTCTTGCCAATCTGGGCGCAGGAACCCACCGTTACCCAGGTATCGACCATCGTGTTTTCATCCACATACGCGCCGATATTCACGTAAGAAGGCATCATCACCACATTTTTGGCAAGAAAGCTGCCATAGCGGGCGACGGCGGGCGGCACGACACGAAAGCCGCCCTGACGGAAATCCTCAGTGGTGTACTGGTCAAACTTGGTCGGCACCTTGTCGAAATAACGCGACACGCCATCCTGCCCGCGCTCGTTGTCATGGGTGCGAAAATAAAGCAGCACGGCTTTCTTGAGCCACTGGTGCGTAGTCCACTGACCGTCGATTTTCTCGGCAACGCGCAGCCGTCCGGCATCCAGCTCGCGGAGCACCGTCTCAATGGCGCTGATTTTGGCGGCGTCGCTCTGGGGCGTCAGGGCGCTGCGGTTTTCCCACAAGTCTTCAATGACGGGCAACAGAGGGTGTTGTGCGGCGGGGCTTTTTTGTTCCAGGGTACAACTCATGCGGGTTCCTTGGGGTAAAAACAAACAAAACGGGCAGGCAAACCGCCCGCTAGAACGATGACATTATAAACCCGATCCGGGGCATACGCGAAATCTCTGACAAGAAATGGATGCGCGACGGATGGGCAATCTGGCATCAACGAGGAGATTATCTCCGAAAACCGTTTTTCTTGGTGTACCGCAGCCGTGTTTCTGCCTGTTTTCGGTTTTCGCGGGGTCGCCTCTGTTTCGCATGGGCGCGCCGCCGCGTCTTTGGCACACCGTCATCCGGCAGGATGCGCCCGCCAGAGGCAGGGTTTTCCCGACGCTAAGGAAACTGCTACCCGTTCGGGCTGAGCTTGTCGAAGCCCTTGTTTTTACAGGGAATGCCCTTCGACCAAGCTCAGGGCGAACGGCCTTGTGCAGCGTTTCCCTAAAAAAACAAAACCCACGCCACGCAAACAACACATGGGGCGGGTTCTTGAGGGGAAATGCGGGAGAGATGCCGCGCTCGGTTACTTGAGCTTGATCTCTTTGTACAGAACGTGCTTTCTGACTTTCGGGTCGTACTTCATGAACTCCAGTTTTTCAGGCGTGGTACGCTTGTTCTTGGAGGTGGTGTAGAAGTGTCCGGTGCCCGCAGTGGATTCCAGCTTGATTTTTTCGCGTCCGCCTTTGGCCCGTTTGATCGTCCGTTAGTTAGATTTCGCCACGACTACGCAGGTCGGCGAGCACGTCATCAATGCCTTTTTTGTCGATGACACGCAGGCCGGCGTTGGAAACGCGCAGGCGAACGAAACGGTTTTCACTTTCAACCCAAAAGCGGCGATACTGCAAGTTCGGCAGAAAACGACGCTTGGTTTTGTTGTTGGCGTGGGAGACATTGTTCCCCACCATCGGGGCTTTGCCCGTCACTTGGCAGACTCGCGCCATAGCTGATGCTCCAGAAAATCCAGTTCAGGAAAACGCCGGATTATATAGGACGTTTTGAGGTTTGGGCAAGCACAAAGACAGATTTTCTTTGAAAACCCTGAATAATTCCGTTCACCCTGAAGCGCTGTCGAAGGGCATTCCTTGCAAAAACAAGGACAACGACGGCCTCAGCCCGAATGACTGGGCGTTATGAAGCACCTTCATGCGATTGCCCCTGCTGTTGCCCTCCCTCCTCGTCTCCTCGCGTTTCCGGCTTGAAAACCCCGCAGTCGACGCGCCCGTTTTCCAGTAGAATGTCCGGCAGTTTTTTGGATGATTCAGAACATGGCATTACAGGGCAAGCATCTCGTATTGGGCGTGACGGGCGGTGTGGCGGCCTACAAGGCGGCGGTTTTGTTGCGTCAGTTGCAAAGGGCCGGAGCCAGCGTGCAGGTGGTGATGACGGAAGCCGCCACCCGTTTTGTGACGCCGGTGACGTTTCAGGCGCTCTCCGGGCAGCCGGTGTGCGTGGATTTGTGGGATGCGCGCTTTGCCAACAACATGGCGCACATTGAACTTTCCCGCGCGGCGGACGCCATTCTGGTCGCGCCCGCCTCGGCGGATTTTCTCGCCCGCCTCGCGCAGGGGCAGGCGGATGATCTGCTCTCGGCGCTGGCGCTGGCGCGTACCTGTCCCCTGCTGGTTGCGCCCGCCATGAACCGGCAGATGTGGGAGAACCCCGCCACCCGGCGCAATGTAAAAACCTTGCGACAGGATGGCGTCCTCTGCCTTGGCCCTGCCGCCGGCGTGCAGGCGTGTGGCGAGGCAGGCGAAGGCCGCATGTGGGAGCCGGAAGACCTGCTGGAATCGCTCGCCGCCTTCTTTACCCCCAAGGTGCTGGCCGGACGGCGCGTCCTGATGACGGCAGGGCCAACCTTCGAGGCCATTGACCCGGTGCGCGGCATTACCAATCTTTCTTCCGGGCGCATGGGGTACGCCATCGCCCGCGCGGCGGCGCGGGCGGGCGCGGCGGTCACGCTGGTTTCCGGCCCGGTGGCGCTGGAAACGCCGCTGGGCGTGGAACGGATTTCCGTCTGTAGCGCGCTGGAAATGCACCAGGCGGTGATGGAACGGGCGGGACAGGCGGAGGTGTTTATCGGCGTGGCGGCAGTGGCCGACTACCGGGTGGCCACTGCCGCCGGACACAAGCTGAAAAAAGACGCGGGCGCGCCGCCCCAAATCCTGCTCACGCCCAACCCCGACATTCTGGCCGAAGTGGCGGCGCTGCCGCAGCCGCCCTTTTGCGTCGGCTTTGCCGCCGAAAGCGAAAATCTGGACGCCTACGCCGAAGCCAAGCGGCGCAAAAAGCACATTCCCCTCATTGTTGGCAATCTGATTCAGGATGGCTTTGGCGGCGCACAAAACCGCGTTATTTTGTTCGATGACGCAGGTCGCCACCCCCTGCCTGCCGCGCCCAAAGATCATCTGGCTCGCCAACTGATTGAACACATCGCCCCCCTGCTCGCCTAAATTTTGCGAGCCTCACTAAAAATGGAGTTTTCAAGCATGACGCAACCCCCGACCCTTGATGTCAAAATTCTGGATGAACGCCTGAAGGCGCAGCCGCCCCAATACGCCTCCCCCGGCGCGGCGGGGCTGGATTTGCGCGCCTGTCTGCGCGACGCGCTGACGCTGGCGCCCGGCGACACCGCGCTGGTGCCCAGCGGGCTGGCCATCCATCTGGCCGACCCCGGTCTGGCGGCGCTGGTGCTGCCGCGCTCCGGTCTGGGGCACAAGCACGGCATTGTACTGGGCAATCTGGTCGGGCTGATTGATTCCGACTATCAGGGCGAAATCATGATCTCGGTCTGGAACCGGGGTCAGACGACCTTTACCCTTCAGCCACTGGAACGTCTGGCGCAACTGGTCGTCGTGCCGGTGGCGCAGGTGGCGCTGAACGTGGTAGAAGAATTCCCCCCGTCCGAACGCGGCGAGGGCGGCTTTGGCAGCACGGGGCGGCACTGAAGGACGCACGCTGTCATTGACCACAAGCCGCCAGACAGGGATACTTCGTCCCTTTGCAGCCAGACTGCATCCCCCGATCACCCACCCCCACCGGAGCGAGACATGCCCACTGAAAAATCCAAAATCATCTACACCCTCACCGACGAAGCGCCCTTTCTGGCGACAACTTCGTTTTTGCCGATTGTGCGGCGTTTTACAGAAGCGGCGGATATTGACATCGTCGAGGCAGATATTTCCGTCGCCGCCCGCGTGCTGGCGGAGTTTCCCGAATTCTTGACCGAGGCGCAAAAGCGCCCCGATACCCTCTCCACCCTGGGGCAGAAGACAAAGGAGGCCGACGCCAATATCATCAAGCTCCCCAACATCAGCGCTTCCGTGGGGCAGTTGCAGGTATGCATCAAGGAATTGCAGGCGAAGGGGTTTGCCATTCCCGATTACCCGGAAGACCCGAAGACCGAGGCGGACAAGGCGCTCAAGGCGCGTTATGCCCGCTGTCTGGGTTCCTCCGTCAATCCGGTGCTGCGCGAAGGTAATTCCGACCGCCGCGCCCCGCTGGCGGTGAAGAATTACGCGAGAAAGCATCCGCATTCGATGGGCAAATGGAGTATGGCCTCGCGTACCCACGCCGTGTATATGACCAGCGGCGATTTTTATCACGGCGAAAAATCCCTGACGCTCGACAAAGCACGCGACGTGAAAATGGAACTCGTCACCCAAAGCGGTCAGACGATTATCCTGAAACCCAAACTCTCGCTGCTGGCGGGGGAAATCATTGATTCCATGTTCATGAGCAAGAAGGCGCTTTGCGCGTTTTACGAGGAACAGATGGAAGACGCCCGCGAAACCGGCATTCTCTTTTCGCTGCACGTCAAGGCGACGATGATGAAGGTCTCGCACCCGATTGTGTTCGGCCATTGCGTCAGAACCTATTACAAGGACGCCTTCGCCAAGCACGGCAAGCTCTTCGAGGAACTGGGCGTCAATGTCAATAACGGCATGGTCAATCTGTATGACAAAATCGCCGACCTGCCGGAATCGCTCCATGATGAAATCATCCGCGACCTGCACGCCTGCCACGAGCATCGCCCGGAACTGGCGATGGTCGATTCGGCCAAGGGCATTACCAATTTTCACTCCCCCAATGACGTGATCGTGGATGCCTCCATCCCGGCGATGATTCGCGCCGGCGGCAAGATGTGGGGCGCGGACGGCAAACAGAAGGATTGCAAGGCGGTGATGCCGGAATCCACCTTCGCCCGCATCTATCAGGAAATGATTAACTTTTGCAAGACCCACGGCGCGTTTGACCCGCGCACGATGGGCACCGTGCCCAACGTCGGCCTGATGGCGCAGCAGGCCGAAGAATACGGCTCGCACGACAAGACCTTTGAAATCCCGGAGGACGGCGTCGCCAACATTGTCGACCTCGCCAGCGGCGAAGTGCTGCTCACGCAGAATGTGGAAGCAGGCGATGTCTGGCGCATGTGTCAGGTCAAGGACGCGCCCATCCGCGACTGGGTCAAGCTCACCGTCGCCCGCGCCCGAAATTCCGGGATGCCCGCTGTCTTCTGGCTGGATTCCTTCCGTCCGCACGAGGCCGAACTCATCAAAAAGGTCGAGACCTACCTGAAGGATTACGACACCAGCGGGCTGGAAATCCAGATCATGTCGCAGGTGCGGGCGATGCGCTACACGCTGGAGCGCGTCGTGCGCGGGCTGGACACCATCGCCGTCACCGGCAACATCCTGCGCGATTACCTCACCGACCTGTTCCCGATCATGGAACTCGGCACCTCCGCCAAGATGCTCTCCATCGTCCCCCTGATGGCAGGCGGCGGCATGTACGAGACTGGCGCGGGCGGCTCCGCGCCCAAGCACGTCAAGCAACTGGTGGAAGAAAACCACCTGCGCTGGGATTCCCTCGGCGAATTTTTGGCGCTCGCCGTGTCGCTGGAAGACCTGGGTCTCAAAACTGGCAATACAAAAGCCGCGCTGCTCGCCAAAACCCTGGACGCCGCCACCGGTAAATTGCTGGACAACAACAAATCCCCTTCCCCCAAAACCGGCGAACTCGACAACCGGGGCAGCCAGTTTTATCTGGCGCTCTATTGGGCCGAAGCCCTCTCCGCACAAAGTGAAGACAGGGAACTCGCCGCCCATTTTGCGCCGCTCGCCAAAACGCTCAAGGACAACGAGGCCCAAATCCTCGCCGAACTGAACGCCGCGCAAGGCAAACCGGCAGATATTGGCGGCTATTACCTCGCCGACCCGGCGAAACTGCAAGCGGTGATGCGGCCAAGCAAGACGTTGAATGCGGCGTTGGGCGGGTAAAAGAAAGTTTGGACAATACCGGGTTTGGCCTGTGGCCTGACCCGGCGTTGCAAAAACCGGAGGGGTATGAGAGTATCGCATATCATGATTTTGGTATGGGTGGGGTCTGCCGTCAGCGAGCTTTGGACAGGCGGTTCCACAAGCGCGTTTTATTGACCTTGAAGGGGATGAAATGATTATTTGGGGATCCGGCGGGGACAAGGTGGATC
>JAITNI010000334.1 GCA_031290535.1 Zoogloeaceae bacterium | reverse complement strand
CGCCGCCTATTATCTGACGCGGGGATTGGCATCGCTCGCGCAGGCCAGCGTCAAGGCGAGTCAGGGTGATTTTTCCCAACGCGCCCCGATTCGGGGTCACGATGAAATTGCCATGCTGGCGGTCAACTTCAACGTCATGATGGACGCGGCGGAAGCGCACATACAATCGCTTCGGGATGGAGAGCGGCGTTTTCGGGCCATCGCCGACTACACCTATGCCTGGGAAAACTGGTTCGACGCCAGCGGCAAGCTCCTGTGGATCAACCCCGCCGTGCAGCGCATGGTGGGGTATACGCCCGAAGAATGCCTTGCCATGCCGGATTTCCCCCTGCCACTGATTCATCCCGACGATCAGGAACTCATCCGCTACCAGACGCAACTGGCCCGCGATGGCTTGAGCGGTCAGGATCTGGAAATCCGCGTTCTGGGGCGCGATGGCACGCACATCTGGGCGGCGGTTTCCTGGCAACCCATTCATGACGAAACCGGCGTCCCGCAGGGCTATCGTTCCAGCATCCGGGATACCACCATGCAGCACCACACCACAGAGGAGCTGTCCTATCAGGCGGTGCATGACGCGCTGACCGGCATTTTCAACCGACGCGCCTTTGAGCGCCGTTTGCAGCAGGTGTTTGAACAACCCAAAGCCGCGCCGAACCAGCCACATCTGGCCCAGTTGCCGCTGGTGGTTCTGTATGTGGATCTGGATCAGTTCAAATCGGTCAACGACACCTGCGGCCACGAAGCGGGCGACCAGTTGCTCATTGAGCTGACCGGCCTCCTGAAGGAACAGGTCGGCCCCGGTTTTCTGGCCCGTCTGGGCGGCGACGAATTCGGCATCATCCTGCGCTGTAGCGAGGAGGAAGGGCTGCGCTGCGCGCACCGGATTTTGCATGAAGTGCGAAATTACGTTTTTCAGTATCAGGGCCGCCATTTCCATCCGGGGCTTTCCATTGGCGTCGCGCAGGCGTCGGAACATCTCGACAGCGTTTCGGAACTCCTGATGGCGGCGGACGCCGCCTGTTACGCCGCCAAGGAACGGGGTCGCAACCGGGTGGAGCTGTACATCCGCGACAACGAATATTTCCGCCTCCAGCGCGAAGCCTTCCGTTCCGCCGACCATGTTGCCAACGCCCTGAACGAAGAGCGCTTTCTGCTCTATTTTCAGCGCGTGGAATCCCTCTCGCCCGACGCGCCGCATTTCGCGGAAGTCCTGCTCAGAATGCGCGATTCCCACGACTGCATCCTGACGCCGGAGAACTTCCTTCCCGCCGCCGAACGCTTCAACCTGATGTCCCATATCGACGCCTGGGTGATTAAAAACGTCTGCCGCCAGCTCTCGGAATGGGAAACGGCCAACACGCTTCCCGAGGCGCGTTATCTGTCCATCAACATTTCCGGCGCCAGCCTCTCGGATCAGGAATTCCCGGACTTCGTGCTTCAGCAGATTTCCCTGTACGACATTGATCCGGGTCGCCTGTGTTTTGAAATCTCGGAGCGCTGCGCCGCCAGGTATTTGCCGCAAACGCAAGCCTTCATCCACCGGATGCGCGATCTGGGCATCGCGCTGGCGCTGGACGATTTCGGCACCGGCCCCTCTTCCTTCGCGCACCTGAAACAGTTGCCGGTGGATTTTTTGAAAATCGACGCCCTGTTCATTCAGCATCTGGATCAGGATTCAAAAGACCGCGCCGTCGTGCTCTCCATGCTGCAACTGGCCCGGCTGTACGGCCTCAAGACCGTGGCCGAATTCGTCTCCAACGCCGCCATTCTCAAGATCGTCCGGGAACTGGAGGTCGGTTACGCGCAAGGCTACGCCCTGCACGAACCCGAGCCATTGCCCAATCTGGTAGGCAACGGAGGGGATGACAAGCCCTGAACTTGCCTTTAAGATGCGCCAGATGCTTCTCCCGACAACCCCCTCACCGGAAATGCTGATGACTGCCCCTGAAAAAAATGCCCCGCGCGAGACCTCGCGTCTGTTTTTCCGCCTGTTTTTAGTGAGCGCCCTGTGCGCTGGCTTGGGCGTCGCCCACGCCAACCCCTATGAAACCACATTGAAAAACGGCCTCAAGGTGGTGGTGAAAGAAGACCATCGCGCCCCCGTCGCCACTCAGATGCTCTGGTATCGCGTCGGCAGCATGGATGAGGTTGATGGACATTCCGGCGTCGCGCACCTGCTCGAACACATGATGTTCAAGGGGACGCCCAAAGTGGGCGCGGGCGAATTCAGCCAGCGCGTCGCCGCCGCCGGCGGGCGCGACAACGCCTTTACCAACAGCGACTACACCGCCTATTTTCAGCAGATTCCGAAAGAAAAACTGGGCGAAATGATGGCGCTGGAAGCCGACCGGATGCGCCACCTCAACACGGACGCCAAGGAGTTCGCGCAGGAAATCAAGGTGGTGATGGAAGAACGGCGGATGCGTACCGACGACAATCCGCAGGCGCGGCTTTTCGAGCAGTTGAACGCGGTGGCGTTTCAGGCGCATCCGTACCGGCGTCCCGTCATCGGCTGGATGGACGATCTGGAAAACATGACCGCGCAGGACGCCAAAGTCTGGCACGACGCCTGGTATGTGCCCAACAACGCCATTCTGGTGGTCAGCGGCGACGTGGCGCATGAGGACGTGTTCAAACTGGCGCAAAAACATTACGGCAGCATCAAGGCGCGTCCCCTGCCGACGCGCAAGTCCCGGACGGAACCTGAGCAAATGGGCATCCGCCGCCTGATCGTCAAGGCGCCCGCCGAACTCCCTCTGCTGGTGCTGGCCTGGAAAGCCCCGAAAGTGGAAAGCGTGACCGGGCCAGTGGAACCCTTCGCGCTGGAAATGCTGGCCGCCATTCTCGATGGGCATGAGGCGGCGCGGCTGAACCGGACGCTGGTGCGCGAACAGCGGCTGGCAACCAGCGTCGGCGTGAGTTACGACGCCCTGAACCGTGGCCCGTCCATGTTCTACCTCTACGGCAGCCCCACGCCCGGCCAAACCCCGGAGGCGCTGGAAGCGGCCCTGCGCGAAGAAATCGCCCGCATCGCCCGCGACGGGGTCGACGCGGAGGAACTCGAACGCGCCCGGGCGCAACTCATCGCCGCGCAAACCTACAAGCTGGATTCCGCCTACGGTCAGGCAATGGAAATTGGCATGATGGAAATTGTCGGGTTCCAGTACAAGGACATCGCCGCCCTGCAAGCCCGCCTGGAAGCCGTCACGGCGGAAGAAGTCCGCGCCGCCGCAAACACCTGGTTCGGCGACGACACCCTGACCGTGGGCCTCCTGCACCCCCTGCCGCCAGACCCCCAGACCGCACCCGCCGCGCCTGCGTCCGCGCATCATCATTGAAGGGTGGAGGCTATGCCTCCTGTTTTGGGCGGATGGCATCCGCTCAGAGCGTGTGCCAGCGCGCCCCTTGGGTCTTGAACCCGTTCTGTAGATATTGCAGCCGCCGCTCTTTTTCCGAAGCAAGATCGGACAGTCTCTTTGGCCTGGCCGGTAGCCCGCATTCACAAGGTAGATCTTTCGGGAACCCGTTGTTGCCGTCCTTTTCAGAACCAGACCTTTCAGGAGCATTCACATGACGTCTTTTCATCTCGGTATCGACATCGCCAAGCCCTGCCCTTCGACAGGCTTAGGGCGAACAGGCGGATGGATGATTATGGGAACAGTGATAACAAGGAGATTCATGTGATTACCTTGGCCTTGCCTACTGTTTTATCCAATCGTATACGGTGTAAACCGGCTCTGATTTTCGTCGATGAGCAGTGTCGCGCCAAGCGCCGGAAAAGCGCGTTGGGCGCAGGTTTATATGTGCTACTCGGGTAATTCAACGACATCCTGCCCGAAATCGCTTCGATGGACGCGGACGTCATCACCATCGAAATCAGCCGTTCCGATATGGAATTGCTGAAAGGGTTTGGTGATTTTCATTATCCGAACGAAATCGATCTCGGCGTCTATGACATTCATTCGCAGCGTGTGCACGCCGTGGCGGAAATCGAAAACCTGCTCGTCAAGGCGCTGGCGGTGATTCCCGCCGACCGCCTGTGGGTCAATCCCGATTGCGGCCTGAAAACCCGCAACTGGCCGGAAACAGAAGCGGCGTTGCGTCATATGGTTGCGGCGGCGAAGAAGTTGCGGGAAACTAGGGAATCCGCAAGGCCGTAAGCAAGGAGCAGGGCGCAACAATGCGCCCGTTTTTTAACCCCCCAAGGAAAATCGTATGACACCCCCCGAAACCTCCGGCGTTGCCAGCATTGGGAACGCCGACAATCTGGAAAGCATGGAACCCGCCCTGTCGCGGGGCTGGATTGCGGAGAAAAAAGAATTCATCATCCTGCTGGCCGATATTGTCGTCATGCTGGCCTTGTTGAAGTTTCTGCCTTACGAACCCCAAACCAGCGCCGGTTTGTCCATTCTGTTTTTTGTCGGCGTTCTTTGGCTCACCGAAGCCGTGCACATCACCATCACGGCCTTGCTCGTGCCAATTCTGGCGGTGATTTTCGGGTTGATGAATGTGAACAAGGCGCTCGTCGGCTTCGCGGATCCAACCATCTTTCTCTTCTTCGGCGGTTTTGCGCTCGCCACCGCCCTGCATATTCAGGGCATTGACCGCTTCATCGCCAACAGCCTGTTGCGGCTGGCGCGGGGACGGCTCGCCACAGCGGCCATCATGCTTTTTCTGGCAACCGCCGGACTGTCGATGTGGATCAGCAACACCGCCACCGCCGCCATGATGCTCCCCCTCTCGTTGGGCATTCTTGGCAATCTGGATCGGGAAAAGGAACATGGCACTTTCATCTTCCTGCTCCTCGGCGTGGCCTACAGCGCCAGTATCGGCGGCCTCGGCACCCTGGTCGGCAGTCCGCCGAACGCCATCGCCGCCGCACATCTGGGGCTGGATTTCATGGGCTGGATGAAATTCGGCCTGCCAGTGATGATCGTCATGCTGCCCCTGATGATCGGCGTGCTGTATCTGGTGTTTCGCCCCAACCTCAAACATCACATCAAAGTGCAGGATTACGACTTTATCTGGACGCAACCGCGCGTCGTCACCATTGGCATTTTTCTGCTGGCGGCGCTGTGCTGGATTTTCAGCAGTGTCTTGAGCGAGGCGCTCGGAAAGGTGGCGCAATTCGATTCCGTGGTCGCCATCGGCGCGGCGATTCTGATCGGCGTGACGGGCGTTGCCACCTGGAAGCAGATTCAGGTCAATACGGAATGGGGCGTGCTGCTCCTCTTCGGCGGCGGCCTGACCTTGAGCGCCATCCTGAAAGATTCCGGCGCCAGCGTCGTCATGGCGGAGGCCATCAGCCATCTGATCGGCAACGGTCACTGGCTCGTCATCCTGCTCGCGGCGGCGGCGTTCATCATCCTGCTGACCGAATTCACCAGCAATACCGCCAGCGCCGCCTTGATGGTGCCCCTCTTCGGCACAGTCGGCGAAGCGCTGGGGATGCCTTCCCACCTGCTGCCGCTGGTGATCGGCATCGGCGCGTCAATGGCCTTCATGCTCCCCGTCGCCACCCCGCCCAACGCCATTGTCTTCGGTTCCGGGTACATCAAACAACAGGAAATGGTCAAGGCCGGATTCTGTCTGGTCGTGGTGTCCATCCTTGTTCTGGCCTTGTTTGGCTGGTTTGTCTGGCGGTAACGGTTTCAGCGATTAGTGTCTACTCGTACCACCCAACTGGTTGCCACCCAGTTTGTATTCGGCACGCCCACGCCCGCCGTTCCCGAACTGGAAACCTATGCCCTGCTGCTGGCCAGTCTGGGGCTGATGGGCGTCATCGCCCGCCGCCGTCGCGCAGTACGCAGAGTTTTTCGCGCCCGCTTGCAAAAACCGCCTTTCGGGGCGGTTTTTTTATGGGCGTTGTTTGTCCATCCGGGAATTAACCCGCATTTCCCTCCCGTCCATCCCGTAAATATCGCTGTTCCCATAATTTTCCGTTCAGGGTGAGCCTGTCGAACCCTGCCTTTCCATCCTTACCTGACAAGGAGAAGGGTGCAAGAGGGGTTTTGCGGCGGTGGCAATCTGAACGCCCCCAAACCCCCCTCAATCCCCCCTTGTGTTCGGGCTGCGCCGAATCTCGCTGCGCGAGACCAGCCTGCGACTTTCGGCCTTGTAGGGAGGACGCCCCCTCTGGAACCGCTTGGCCTTGTTCAAGTAAGCGGCTCCCTAAAGATGGCTTGGTGACAAAGAATCAATGACAAGGAAATTCATGCGATTGCCCTGAGGCAAACAACGAACCCAACAAAATCGACGGTTTTTTCCGGCGCTGTATTGGGTCTGGCATTCGCGCTGCGCCTTCAGCGGCGGGCGGCCAGAATGGCGGGTTCCAGCAGGCGGCGATAGAACTCGTGAAAATGCCGCATTCCGTCTTCCATCGGCGACTGGTACGGCCCGACCTCATTTTTGCCCTGGGCTTCGAGTGCCATGCGGCCTCTGTCCATGCGCTCGCCGATGTCGTCGTCCTCAATGGCGGTTTCCATGTAGGCGGCCTGCTCGGCCTCGATGAACTCGCGCTCGAAATGCGCGATTTCTTCGGGATAGTAAAATTCCACCACATTCAGGGTCTTGTGCGACCCCTGCGGCACGAGGGTGGAAACCACCAGCACATGCGGATACCACTCTACCATGATGTTGGGGTAGTAGGTCAGCCACACCGCACCCTGCGGCGGCGTCTGGCCCCGATCGCCGTAGTATTCACGCACCACCTTCTGCCAGCGCTCATAGACGGCGGAACCGGATTTCAAAAGCGGGGTGATGCCCACTTTCTGCACGGAATACCATTCAGCAAACTGCCAGGAAAGGTCGTCGCAGGTGACAAAATTGCCCAGACCGGGGTGATAGGGCACAACGTGGTAATCCTCCAGATACACCTCAATGAAGGTTTTCCAGTTGTACTGGCATTCGTGCATCACCACCTTGTCGAGCTTGTAGCCGGAGAAATCAAAGGCGCTGGCGACCTGCATTCCGGCGAGGTCATTCTTTGCGGAACGCGGCCCCCTGAAGAGCAGGCCATGCCAGTTTTCCAGCTTCGCCTTGTCCAGATTCAGACAGGGATTGCCGGGAAAATGCGGCGCGCCGAGCAGTTCGCCGCCGGTATCGTAAGTCCAGCGGTGGATGGGGCAGACGATCTGGCCTTCCAGTTTGCCCGCGCCCTGCAACATGATGGCCTGCCGATGGCGGCAGACATTGGACATTTGCCAGTGTTCGCCCGCGTGATTCAGGAGGAGCTTGCCGTGATCGAACCATTCCAGCGAGCGATAATCGCCCGCCGCCGGAGCCATGAGCTGATGGCCGACATAGCCGGGGCCGGCATCGAAGAGGTGTTTTTTCTCCAGCGCAAAAATGCTTTCGTCAAAATACCAGTCCACCGGCAGTTGGGAAACTGCGGGGGTCAACCGGGACAGGGTCGCTATGTCGGTCATTCCACACCTCCAACGGTCTGCGGCCAAAACCTGGCCGGGAAAAAGAAGTGGGGGATTGTACCTTGGAACGAAGGGATTGAGGGGCGAGGGAAGTTCGCTTTTCCACAGGTTCGGGATAAATAGCGGCCTGCGGCCTTGTCCGGCACCGACAATCAGCGGGGGCGGATGTGCTTTTTGGAAGGCGCGAAAATGCTCGCCAAAAATGTGGTTCAGACAATATTTGACCAAAAGCGTTTAATTCAGTATTTTTGTTTGTTTCTATTGTGATTTCCCTCATGCCCAGACCAAAATCCGTCGCCCCGCTGCCCGGCGATCTGAAATTTGAAACCGCATTGCTGGAGCTGGAAACCCTGCTTCAAGTCATGGAAGGCGGCAAGCTGGAGCTGGAAGCGTCCATTGACGCCTATCAGCGCGGCATGGCGCTGCTTGCCCATTGCCGGGGGCAACTGGCCGCAGCGGAGCAGAAAATTCAGATCATGGAGGCGGGTCAGGCCAAAGACTGGAACCCCGAAGAGGCGCGTTCATGAATGCCGCTCACGACGTCCTACCCGCTCCGCTGCCCGCCGGGGGCGATTTTCAGCACTGGATGCTGGCGGTGCAGGCGCAGATGGAAACGGCGCTGGATGCACACCTGCCTGCCGCCCAAAGCATTCCGCAACGGCTGCATCAGGCCATGCGCTACGCTGTGCTGGGCGGCGGCAAGCGGGTGCGTCCATTGCTGGCCTTCGCGGCGGGCGAATTGAGCGCCGCACCGCCGGAGCGCCTGCGGGTGGCGGCTTCTGCCGTGGAACTCATCCACGCCTACTCCCTGATTCACGACGACCTGCCCGCAATGGATAACGACACCCTGCGCCGGGGGCGTCCTACCTGCCATATTGAATATGACGAAGCCACCGCGCTTTTGGCGGGCGACGCCTTGCAAACGCTGGCCTTTGCGCTTCTTTCGCGTCCGGGTCTCAGCGAACCCGTCCGGCAACTCAAAATGCTCGCCCTGCTCGCCCACGCCAGCGGTTCTTTGGGCATGGCGGGCGGGCAGGCCATTGATCTGGCCTCTGTGGGTCAGCCCTTGAGCCAGCCGGAGCAAGAATTGATGCACGCCCTCAAAACCGGGGCGCTGATTCGCGCTGCCGTGTTGTTGGGCGCGTTGTGTGGTGAGGCGCTGGCTGCGGCGGAACAGGCGCGGCTGGATGAATTCGCCAAACGCGCCGGTCTTCTGTTTCAGGTGGTCGATGATGTGCTCGACTGCACCGCGAGCACCAGTACACTCGGCAAGACGGCGGGCAAGGACGAAGCCGCCGACAAACCCACCTACGTGAGCCTTCTGGGTCTTTCCGGGGCGCGGCGTTATGCCGAAGAACTCAAAGCGGAAGCACTCGCCGCGCTCGCCGGTTTTGGCCCCCGGGCAGCGCGGCTGACCGAACTGACGGATTTTATCTGCCATCGCCCCTTCTGACGGAATCACGATGCCCCCTTTCTCCTCCCCCGCGCCGACGCCCCTGCTGGATACCCTGGCCTCCCCTGCCGACCTGCGCCGCCTCTCCCGCGAAGCATTGCCGCTGCTGGCTGAAGAATTGCGGCATTTCATGGTGGATTCCATTTCGCAGACCGGCGGCCATCTCTCCTCCAACCTCGGCACGGTGGAACTGGCCATCGCCCTGCATTACATTTTCAACACCCCGGAAGACCGCCTGATCTGGGATGTTGGCCACCAGAGCTACGCGCACAAGATTCTCACCGGACGGCGGCAGGGCATGGCGCGGCTCAGGATGAAGGACGGCATTTCCGGCTTTCCCCGCCGTGACGAATCCGAATACGACGCCTTTGGCGTCGGCCATTCCTCCACCTCCATTTCCGCCGCGCTCGGCATGGCGCTGGCGGCGCGGCAAAAGGGCGAGGAAAAAAAGGTGGTGGCCGTCATCGGCGATGGCGCGATGTCCGCTGGCATGGCTTTTGAGGCGCTCAACAATGGTGGCGTGGCCGATACGGATTTGCTGGTGATCTTGAATGACAACGAAATGTCCATCTCGCCGCCCGTCGGCGCGCTGAACAATATCCTCACCCGCATCATGTCCGGCAAAACCGTCAATGTCGCCCGCAAGGCCGGACGGCACATGCTCGGCTTCGCGCCGCCACTGCTGGAACTCGCCCGCCGCGCCGAGGAGCACGTCAAGGGCATCGTCTCGCCCGGCACCCTGTTTGAGGAATTCGGCTTTCGCTACTACGGCCCCATCGACGG
>JAITNI010000326.1 GCA_031290535.1 Zoogloeaceae bacterium | reverse complement strand
ATTGCCGTCACCAAAAACGCCAGCGGCGAACACCAGATCGACGCACTGGCGGGCGCGACCCTGACCAGCAAGGGCGTCGATCATCTGTTGCAATTCTGGCTCGGCGAACAGGGCTTTGGCCCCTACCTCGCCAAACAACGTCAGGAAGGAGCGTAAATCATGGCAAAACCGGCCACAGCAAAAGAAGTCCTGTTCAATCCGGTCTTCAACGAAAACCCCATCACCCTGCAAATCCTTGGCATCTGCTCGGCGCTGGCGGTCACCTCCAACCTCAACACCGCGCTGGTGATGGCGATTGCGCTGACAGCGGTAACGGCGTTTTCCAACCTCTTCATCTCCCTGATTCGGAACCAGATTCCGTCTTCCATCCGCATGATTGTGCAGATGGTCATCATCGCCTCGCTGGTGATTGTGGTCGATCAGATTTTACGCGCCTACGCCTTCACCCTCGCCAAACAGTTGTCGGTGTTCGTCGGCCTCATCATCACCAACTGCATCGTCATGGGTCGCGCCGAAGCCTACGCCATGCAAAACCCGCCCTGGCCCTCGTTTCTGGATGGCGTCGGCAATGGCCTCGGCTATTCCGTGATGCTGGTGGCCTTGGGCGTCGTGCGCGAACTTCTGGGCGCGGGCAAACTCCTCGGCATCGAAATCCTGCCGCTGGTGAAAGACGGCGGCTGGTACCAGCCCAACGGCCTGCTCCTCCTGCCCCCCTCCGCCTTCTTCCTGATCGGCCTCTTTATATGGGGCTTGCGGATGTGGAAGAAAGGACAGCAGGAACCGGCGACGTTTACCATTGCGCCGCAGGTGAAGGAAGAAGAATAAACATGGATTTTGACCTGTTCGTCAAAATTGCGGGGGGATTATTCATGGCGGTGATCCTTGTCGGGTGGCTGGTCGTGCCTTACGCACGGGAGAAATCTGATGCTGAAAATGACATCGACGATTTCCCCAGACGCAAAAGCCACCATGATGACAGTGGCGATATGGACACGGAGGACTGAATGATCTTCAACCCCCTCGCCCTCGCCAAAACCCTGCCGCTCAATCTGGTTGCCGACACGCACCCGAAAATGAGCGCCCTGATTCAGGCGACTTACGCGCACCAGCAAATCCCGCCGCGCAGGGTGAAATTTTGGGCGGTTTTTGGCGCGGCGTTCCCCAAGGTAGAATGTTACTTCGCCATTGCCAGCTTCATCTTGTGGACGTGGCTCGCGCACCACATTGCGTATGCGCCGATGGAATTCGCGCCCAAAGGCGCGGTCATTTTTGCCATGACGGCGGCACTATTACTCTTCCCGCTTTGGAACTGTTTCCGGTTTCCACAAGCAAGATACAAGGCGCTGCGACATGGGCAAAAAGTGACGGTTCAGATTCAGCGCGGGCAGACGTTCAAAAAAATCTGTCTGCTTGAAGGCGCGTCCCATGCAGGGCAGCCTTTCCGCTTTTATCTGGAGAGTGCCGGATTTGTAGAAACGGAAGAGAAGCGCGCGCTGGAACTCGACGTTCTGGCAACTGCCGACGCTTCTTCTGCGGTCTTGTTGGAAAAACGATTTCGGAGGATTTGAATCATGGAACACCTGTTGAGCCTTTTCGTCCGTGCTGTGTTCATCGAGAACATGGCGCTGGCTTTCTTTCTGGGGATGTGCTCGTTCATCGCCATTTCCAAAAAGGTGGAAACCGCCATTGGTCTGGGGATAGCGGTCATTGTCGTGCAGGCGATTACCCTGCCCGCCAACAATCTGGTCTACACCTACCTGCTGCGCGACGGGGCGCTGGCGTGGGCGGGATTGCCGGAGGTCGATCTCTCCTACCTGAGCTTTCTCACTTTCATCGGCGTCATTGCCGCCATTGTGCAGATTCTGGAAATGACGCTCGATAAATACCTGCCCGCGCTCTACAACGCGCTTGGCATTTTCTTGCCGCTGATTACCGTCAATTGCGTCATCATGGCCGGCTCCCTGTTCATGCAGGAACGTGACTACAATTTCTCGGAAAGCGTGGTCTACGGCGTCGGCTCCGGCGCGTCCTGGGCGCTGGCGATTGCGCTGCTGGCGGGCATCCGCGAAAAACTGAAATACAGCGACGTGCCCAAGGGACTACAAGGTCTGGGCATCACTTTCATCATCATCGGCCTGATGTCACTGGGCTTTATGTCCTTTTCCGGCGTGCAGCTTTAAGGAGCAACGATGAATCAGGAAATCATTCTCGCAATTGGCATGTTCACCGGCGTCGTGCTGGCGCTGGCGGGCATCATTCTGGTGGCGCGCGCCTGGCTGGTCAATAGTGGCGACGTCAACATCGTCATCAACGGCGAGCGCACCATTACCGTCCCGGCGGGCGGTAAATTGCTGCAAACGCTGGCCGCGCACAATATCTTTTTATCATCGGCCTGTGGCGGCGGCGGTCCCTGCGCCCAATGCAAATGTCAGGTTTTCGAGGGCGGCGGCGACATGTTGCCCACCGAAGAACCCCATTTCACCCGCCGCGAAGCCCGCGCCGGATGGCGGCTTTCCTGCCAGACGGCGGTCAAGCAGGCGATGAAAATCGCCGTGCCGGAAGAAGTGTTCGGGGTCAAAAAATGGGAATGCACGGTGCTGTCGAACCCCAACGTCGCCACCTTCATCAAGGAACTAACCCTTTCCCTGCCCGCAGGCGAAGACGTGAATTTTCGCGCGGGTGGTTATGTGCAACTCGAATGCCCGCCGCACACGGTCAATTACAAGGATTTCGACATCCAGCCCGAATACCGGGGCGACTGGGACAAATTCAATATGTGGCGTTTCGTCTCGAAAGTCGACGAAACCGTGGTACGCGCCTATTCAATGGCGAATTACCCGGACGAAAAAGGTCTGGTCAAATTCAATATCCGCGTCGCCTCGCCCCCACCCAACCGCGACGACATCCCCCCCGGCAAAATGTCGTCCTACGTCTTCAACCTGAAGCCGGGCGACAA
>JAITNI010000292.1 GCA_031290535.1 Zoogloeaceae bacterium | reverse complement strand
CGCCAGCGGGTGTAGGCTTGCGATTCTTCCTTGGGAATATAGCCGGCCATGATGGGTCAGAGCATCTGCTCGCCGCCCGCGCCGCCGAGGACAATCTGCCCCTCGTCGGCCAGACGGCGCACCACTTTGAGAATTTCCTTCTGTTCCGTTTCCACTTCCGAGAGCCGCACCGGCCCGCGTGATTCCAGGTCTTCCTTGAGCATTTCCGCCGCCCGCTGCGACATGTTCTTGAACACCTTGTTGCGGAGGTCTTCGGAAGCGCCTTTCAGGGCCAGCACCAGCGAATCGGACTGGATTTCCCGGAGCAGCATCTGCACGGAACGGTCATCGAGATCGAGCAGGTTTTCAAAGACGAACATTTCATCCAGAATGCGCTGCGCCAGATCGGGATCGTATTCCTTGATGGCGTCGATCACCGCCGTTTCGTTGGTGGTGCCGAAGTAGTTGAGAATTTCCGCCACAGTGCGGACGCCGCCCATCGCGGTATTCTTGATGTTGGCGGAACCGGAAAGCAGATGCAGCATTTCCTCATTCAATTCCCGCAAGGCTTGCGGCTGCACGCCTTCCAGCGTGGCAATCCGCAACACCACGTCATTGCGCAGGCGTTCCGAAAAACAGCCCAGAATTTCGCTGGCGTGGTCGTGTTCCAGATGCACGAGGATGGTGGCGATGATCTGCGGATGCTCGTTCTTGATGAGATCCGCCGCCGTACCGGGATCCATCCATTTCAGCCCCTCAATGCCGCTCGTCTCGCCGCCTTGCAGGATGCGGGAAATCAGGTTCGACGCCTTGTCGTCGCCCAGCGCCTTGGTCAGCATGGTGCGGATGTAGCTGTCCGTATCAACGTGCATCGTGGCCTGTTCGCTGGCGATGGTGTGGAATTCGTCCAGCACCGCCTCCATCCGGGCGCGGGGCACGGATTTCAGGGTCGCCATGACGTGCCCAAGTTTCTGGACTTCACGCGGGCCGATGAGTTTTAGCACTTCGGCGGCGCGGTCTTCGCCCAGAGAAAGGAGCAGGATGGCGCTTTTTTCAACGCTGTCGTTGCCGGGAGAGGAATTAGCCATTGACGCCTAACCAGTCTTTGATGACGTTTGCGACCATTTTCGGGTCGTTCTGGGCGATGTCGCGCGCCTTGTGCAGCTTGGCGGCGAAGGGGTTGAGTGCCGCATCGGGTTCGGCCTCGCCAGTGACTTCGTCGCCCAGATAGCCCTCGGCGGCAACGTCTTCCTTGCCGCCTTCCGGCGGCGCGGGCGGCGGCGGGAACATGGTTCGCAGGCTGGGCCGGATGACGGTCAGATAGAGCGCAAAAACGATGACCGCGATGAGCAGATACTTCAGGGCTTCCTTGCCGAAGGCGATATTTTCCGGGTCTTTCCAGAGCGGCAAGCCGGTTTCTTCGGCTCGCACCGCCGCCGTGAAGGGCGCGTTGGCCACCGAAATGGAATCGCCCCGGTTCTGGTCGTAGCCCATTGCCTCGCGCACCAGACTGGTAATCTGCGTCACTTCGGCTTCCGAGAGCGGCTTCGGCATTTCCTTGCCCGCCTTGTTGTCCATCACCATGCGGTAATTGACCACCACGGCGGCGGTCAGCCGCCGCACGCTGCCCACGGATTGCCGGGTGTAGCGGATGGTCTTGTCCACCTCGTTGTTGGTGGTGGTGTTTTTCTGGGTCGACAAGGGCGGCGAAACGGGGTTTTGCAGCGGCGCCTTGATGCCCGCCACTTCCATACGCCCGCGTTCGGGGTCGAGTGGCGGGTTTTGCGGGGCGGCAGGCGCGGGTTCCCCATTTTCGCCTACTGGCGGCTGCGTGAGCGGCGCAATGGCGGGTACGGGCGGCTGATTGGTGAGCGCCCCCGGTACGCCGCCCTGCGGCGGTTTATCCAGATTGGCCGATTCCGACACCTGCTGACTGCGAATCGAAATCTCCGGGCCGTAGGTTTCCGAGGTTTGCTCGGTGTGCGAAAAATCCAGATCGGCGGCCACCTGTACGCGGAAATTGTCGACGCCGACCACTGGCGTCAGAATGTCGTCAATGCGCTTGATGATGCCGTCTTCGACCTCGCGCACGTACTTGATCTGGCTGGCGTCCAGCCCCGCCTCCTGCAATTTGTCCTTCAGCCGCGAGAGCAGGTTGCCGTTTTGATCGACAATATTGACATTGGCGAGCGGCAGTTGCGGTACGCTGGAAGCCACCAGATGACTGATGCCCGCCACCTGCGAGGATTCCAGCACCCGACCGGGAAAAAGATGCAGGAGCACCGAGGCGGTGGGTTTTTGTTCCTCGCGCACAAAAACGCTCGGCTTGGGCATCGCCAGATGCACCCGCGCCGACTGGACGGCGGAAATGGCCTCGATGGTGCGCGACAATTCGCCTTCCAGCGCCCGCTGGTAATTGACCTGCTCAATGAACTGGCTCACCCCGAATTTCTGGTTTTCCATCAGCTCAAACCCGACGGATCCCCCGCGTGGCAGCCCCTGGCTTGCCAGTCGCAGGCGCACCTCATGCACGGAATTTCCGGGCACCAGAATTGCGCCGCCGCTTTCGGAAAAATGGTAGGGCACGCCGGACTGGTCAAGCGCGGCGATGATGGCCCCGCCGTCCTTTTCGGACAGATTGGCGAACAGCACCTTGTAATCGGGCTGGCGGCTCCAGAGGTAAGCGCCCACCAAAAGCGCGACAATGGCGGCCAGCGCCACGGCCAGCGCCAGTTTTTGCGCGCTGGAAAGACGGGCGAACGCCTCGCGCAAGCGCGTGACAGGGCTTGGCGCGGGGTCGGCGGCGGGAGCCGCCGCGTCGGCTGTGAGGTCAGGATTTGCCGCCATCGGGTCTGTTTTGCCTCAACTTTTGTGCCAGAGAAGAACGGTCAATTTGTGTATCCTCAAATGAAAAGCATTTTTCCGGGAAATATTCTACTATTACCCGGCATTTGTTGCCGCCTCTGTTTTGGGAAATTTCCAGATTATGTCATGTCCTGCGCCTCTTCCGCCGATTTTATCCCCGCCGCCCACCGCGCGCCCCCCCTCCGCGCAGGAAAATCGCTCGCAGGAACTGCAACGCGCCTTTGAACTTTTCAATCAGGTTTCCGGCGAACTCACGCAAACCTACGCGGCCTTGCAGACCAAAGTGGACTCGCTCACCGAGGAACTCGCCATCGCCAACGGCGAACTGCGCCGCCAGTATGAGGAAAAGGAACGCCTCTCCGAGCGCCTCTCCCTGCTCCTCAACGCGCTCCCCGCTGGCGTGGTGGTGCTGGATGGGCAGGCGCGCGTCACCGAGGCCAACCCCACCGCCCGGCAATGGCTGGAAGGGGAAAAACAAAATACTCTGGAAGGCCAGCACTGGGGCGACATCGCCCGACGACATCTGGAACCGACCCTCACCGTCGGCGAATGGCTGTCCGGCGAGCGGCGGCTTTCGCTGGCGGAGAGCCAACTTGATTCCTCCGGCGGCAAGCTCCTGCTGCTGCACGACATTTCCGCCGCGCACCGGATGAAGGCCGAACTGGAACGCAACCAGCGCCTCGCCGCGATGGGCGAAATGGCCGCCTCCCTCGCGCACCAGCTTCGCACCCCGCTGGCAACGGCGCTGCTCTACGCGGGCAATCTCGGCCAGACCGACCTCGCCGAAGACGCCCGCCGCCGCTTTGCCGACAAAACCCTTGCCCAACTGCGCCGTCTGGAACGCCTGATTCAGGACGTGCTGCTGTTTGCACGCGGGGAAAGTATTGGCCGCGATGTCATTCCCGTTGCCGACCTGTTGCAGGAAGCCGCGCAAACGCTGGAACCGCTCTTAAAAGAACGCGGCGTGACGCTGGAAGTCGCCAACCACGTCCCTCCCTCACAGGCAACCCTGATCGGCGGCAGAAAGGCGCTCTTCGGCGCGCTGGTGAGCCTGTTGGAAAACGCCTTGCAGGCCAGTCCCCCCGGCGCGAC
>JAITNI010000177.1 GCA_031290535.1 Zoogloeaceae bacterium | reverse complement strand
GATTGATTCACTCCAAGCCTCCCTGACCCCACTTCGCAATAGACCCGACATGTGTTGTCTGGTCGGCAGCACCGTGCACCCAACCTGTAGAGGCGCGTTGCACGCGCCCTGGGCGGATGCTTTTTCGCCCCTACGCCCACACGGAGGAGGCTGTTCTTATTGAGAATTGGAATGACAAGGTGAGGATTTAAGGGAGGTTGAGAAATTGTCAGAAGAGAAATAGAACACGGCGCTGCGCGCCAAAATCCCTTGTTCGCCCTGAGCTTGGTCGTTGGGCATGGTTCGACAGGGCTTCACCATGAACGGGAAAGACAGGCTCACCGCGAGCGGACTTGAATCGCGCCTGCCCCGCAAAAATTCTCGCCAAAACAAAACACCCGAAAATACGCCGACGCCTGAAAAGCAAGTAAAATGACCCGCTTTCCGTTTTCTCCGGGTGCGTCTCATGACGAGCAGTAAAATTCCGACCTTTCAGGACATCATCCTGCGTCTGCAACAATACTGGAGCGACAAGGGCTGCGCCCTGTTGCAGCCTTATGACATGGAGGTTGGCGCGGGTACCAGCCACACCGCCACATTCCTGCGCGCCATTGGGCCGGAGCCTTGGCGGGCGGCGTATGTGCAGCCTTCGCGGCGTCCCAAGGACGGGCGCTATGGGGAAAATCCCAACCGGATGCAGCATTACTACCAGTTTCAGGTGGTGCTGAAACCCGCGCCGGACAATATTCTTGATCTTTACCTCGGTTCGCTGGCAGCGCTTGGGTTCAATCTTCAGCACAATGACGTGCGCTTTGTCGAGGATGACTGGGAAAATCCCACTCTCGGCGCCTGGGGTCTGGGCTGGGAGGTGTGGATGAATGGCATGGAAGTAACGCAATTCACTTATTTCCAGCAGGTCGGCGGCATCGACTGCAAGCCGGTGACGGGCGAAATCACCTATGGGCTGGAACGCCTTGCCATGTATTTGCAGGGCGTCGAAAACGTCTATGACCTCGTGTGGACGCCGGGGCTGACCTATGGCGACGTCTATCACCAGAACGAAGTCGAGCAGTCGACCTACAACTTCGAGCATTCCGACGTCGCCTTTTTGCTGACCGCCTTCACCGCCCACGAACAGGGCGCGCAGCGCCTGATGGCGGAACGGCTGGCGTTGCCCGCCTACGAACAGCTTTTGAAAGCCGCGCACACTTTCAATTTGCTCGATGCGCGCGGCGCGATTTCCGTCACCGAACGCGCCGCCTACATTGGCCGCATCCGTGCCCTGGCTAGGAGCGTTGCCCAGAGCTATCTGGAATCCCGCGCCCGTCTCGGTTTTCCGATGGTGCCCGCCGCTGCCGCCAGCAAACCCCACGCTACCGCCCTTGCCGCCGAAATTCTGGCCCAGATTGAAAAGAAAGCCGCCTGATATGTCCGCCGTTCAAAACCTGCTGGTTGAAATTTTTGTGGAAGAATTGCCGCCCAAGGCGCTGAAAAAACTGGGAGAAGCGTTTGCCGCCGGACTGCTTGCCGCGCTCAGGGGGAGCGGTCTGGCGGCAGAGGATTCTGTCGCCACCGCCTACGCCACGCCGCGCCGACTGGCCGCGCACCTGACGCAGATTCGCGCCGCCGTCGCCGATCAACCCACCGCGCAAAAGCTGATGCCCGTCGCCGTGGGGCTGGACGCTGACGGCCAGCCTACCCCGGCGCTCCTCAAAAAACTGGCGGCATTGGGGATCCATGCGGGGGCGGATGCCCGCGTTGTGCCTTCCCTGCGCCGCGCTCAGGACGGCAAGGCCGAAGCGCTGTTTTATGACAGCATCAGCAAAGGCGCGACGCTCGCCGAAGGCTTGCAAAAGGCGCTGGAATCGGCGCTGGCGGCGCTGCCCATCCCCAAAGTCATGAGCTATCAATTGGCCGATGGCTGGCAGACCGTGCATTTTGTGCGTCCGGCGCATGGGCTGATTGCCCTGCATGGCGCGGACGTGGTGCCGGTTGCTGTGCTCGGCCTGACGGCGAAAAACACCACGCACGGGCATCGTTTTGAGGCCGCCGTCGATCCGATTGTTATCGGCCATGCCGACGCCTACGCCGAAACTTTGCGGGAAAAGGGCGCGGTCATTGCCGCCTTTGCGGAGCGCCGCGCCGAAATCGTCCGCCAACTGAACGCCGCCGCTGCCGCCGCGTCTTCTTCAGAGGCCAAACTGACGCCGATTGAGGATGACGCCCTGCTCGACGAAGTGACGGCGCTGGTCGAACGCCCGAATGTGCTCACCGGCCAGTTCGAGCCGGAATTCCTCGCCGTGCCGCAGGAATGTCTGATTCTGACCATGAAGGCAAACCAGAAATATTTTCCGCTCTTGAATGCCGAGGGCAAACTGAGCCACCAGTTTTTGATCGTCAGCAACCTCACGCCCGCCGACCCTGCCGCCATTATCGGCGGGAATGAGCGCGTGGTACGCCCGCGTCTGGCCGATGCCCGCTTTTTCTTTGAGCAGGATCGCAAAAAGACGCTGGCTTCAAGGCTGGAAGGCTTGC
>JAITNI010000132.1 GCA_031290535.1 Zoogloeaceae bacterium | reverse complement strand
CGAATCGGCGGCGATAGGACGCGCTCTGACCGGTAGATTGAAAAAGATCCTCATCGTTACGCGCAATTTCCCGCCGCTTTGGGGCGGCATGGAGCGTCTCAACCTGCACATGGCGGAAGAGCTTGCCCGCGTCGCCGAAGTGCGGCTGGTCGCGCCGGAAGGCGCGGAGAAGCACGTTACCGAAGCTCTGACGGTCATTCCCGCGCCGCTCAAGCCGCTGTGGCGTTTTCTGTGCACGGCGGGTTGGAAGGCCTTGCGGGAAGCGCGTGCGTGGAAACCCGATGTGGTATTGGCCGGGAGCGGTCTGGTCGCACCGCTCGCGTTCTTTGCCGCCCGCGCCTGCGGCGCGAAGGCGGTGGCCTCTGCGCACGGTCTGGACATGGCCGCGCCGCATCCGGTGTATCGCGCGCTCTGGCTACCGCTGATGAAAAGGCTCGACGGCCTGATTGCCAACAGCCGGGCGACGCGGCAACTGGCGGAAAACATCGGCGTCGCGCCGCAACGCATCACGATCGTGCATCCCGGCGTGGAACTCTCCGACGCCGATCCCGGCGCGCGGCGGCGTTTCCGCGTGGTGCATCGACTGGGGGAAGGTCCGGTGCTGCTTTCCGTGGGGCGGCTGACCACGCGCAAGGGATTGCGTGAATTCGTCAGCGAAGTGTTGCCGCGGGTCGTCTTGCGGTTTTCCGACGTGCAATTGGTGGTGATCGGCGACGCGCCCTCGGACTCCCTGCATGCCCAGATCCAGTCCATCGACAGTATTCTCGCGACGGCAAAAAACGCGGGCGTGGAGAAAAATCTGCGCTTCCTGGGTAAGCGTTTCGGCGCGGAACTCAGCGACGCCTACGCCGGCGCGGACTTGCACGTGTTTCCCGTGCGCCACCTCCCCAACGACCCCGAAGGCTTCGGCATGGTCGCGGTCGAAGCCGCCGCCAGCGGACTCGCCACCGTCGCCTACGCCACCGGCGGGGTGGTCGACGCGGTTAGCGAAGGCATCAGTGGTCTGCTGGTTGAACCAGGAGACGTCAAAGGTTTCGCTGAAGCCGTCTGTACCTTGCTGCGAAATCCGCTTTCTTCTGTCCGGATTCGCTGCTTTGCCGAGCAGTTCGCTTGGTCCCGTTTCGGGGAGAAACTCAGTCGAGTGCTTTTGGGCGGACATGACGAGTATTTCCAGCGCCCGCAAGCAAATGCCACAGACACGCTTTAGTTTCTCCAAACTCCTGGCGGGGCCGATCGCACGCGCGACTCTAAAAACCAGCGCCGTACTGTTGTTACGCCTGTTGGTGCAGGCAGCTTTCCTGCTGATGGTTACCCGCTTGCTGGGGACGGAAATGTTCGGCGTATTTTCCGGTGTGGCGGCCTTGGCTGTCTTATTGGGGGGCATGGCGAACGCAGGAACGCATTTGGTGCTATTTAGCGAAGTTTCTGTCGATCCCGGCAGACGCGACGCGGTTCTTCGTTACGCGCTACCGATTTCATTTGTTGCCGGAGTCTCGCTTCTAAGTATTTATGTAGCGTTGGCTCTACCACTACTGTGGCAAACCGGCCTGCCAATTGATATTGCGTTGGCTATCGGATTGGGTGAATCGATGCTCCAACCGTTCATCATGCTCATCGCCATGGAGATGCTTGCCCATAACAAAACCGCCCGTTCCCAGTTGCTGCTGACCCTGCCTTTGTTTATCAAACTTTCCGCTGTTTTTCTGATTTATTTATTTGTATCCGAAAACAGACTACAGATTTTTTCATGGTCATACCTGGCATCAATTTTTCTGGCTTTCGTGATCGCCAAGCGACATTTTTCAGAAAAGTGGCCAACATGGCGTACTTGGCGGCTACCGACCCTGTCTGAACTCAGGCACACCTCCGGCTACGCCATTTTGCAGTTCACGGCAAGCGCCCCCCTGGAAGCGGACAAAACGCTGGCATTACGTCTTCTGCCTCTGCATACCGCCGGCGTTTACGCGACCGGAACACGCATCATCTGCGCCCTGGTCTTACCGATTACCGCCATGATCTACAGCGCCCTGCCGCGTCTTTATCGGCAGCACGCGGAAACTTCATCCGATAAAAAAAAATTATACCACTGGGTTTTCCTGGCTACGCTGGTATATAGCATAAGCATCGCTATCGCCCTGGCCGTCATTGCGCCATTATTCACATTTCTATTTGACGCCTCCTATGCGGATCTGACCAAGATGCTGCAATTATTGGCCTTTGTTGTTCCCGCGATCAGTTTGCAGATTTCCGCAACCAACATTCTCATGGGACAAAACAGACCTTGGGCCAGGGCAGTGCTGGAATTCTCCGGCTTGATGATCCTGTTGATTACAGCAATGACCGCGAGTTTTACATCCACTGAATCCAGAATGCCGTTGGCCTTGGGCTGTGCGGAATGGTGGCTTGCCATCGTGGGCTGGGTCATCATATACAGCAACGAAAAAAATCGAACGTGACGTGAAATTAGACATGGATACCAGCTTCCGAAAACTCGCCTGCGTGACGGTCACTTACCAGCCCGACCCGATGGCGCTGAAGGCCCAACTCCAGGCTTTGCCGGCGGACAGTCTGAAAATCGTGGTCGACAACGCCAGCGCGGCCGAATGCGTTGAAATGCTCGTCGGCCTGGAAATGACTGTTCCAAACCTCCATCTGCTGCGCAATGCTGACAATCTTGGACTGGGGGCGGCGCTGAATCAGGGAGTACGAGCAGCGCGAAAGTTTGATCCGGAGATCGAATTCGTCCTTTTGCTCGATCAGGACAGCGAACCACTGCCGGGCAGCATCAAAGCTTTGCTTTTCACGTTCGCGTCCATGGAGTCATCCGGCAGGGCGGTGGGCGCGGTCGGCCCTCTTCTGCGGGACGCCGCTACCGGATTGACGCATGGCTTTCATCAATGCACACGCTGGCGTTGGAAAAGAGTTTATCCTTCCAACGCCGACCAGGCATCGATACCCTGCGCAAATCTGAACGGCAGCGGCACACTGATGCGGATCAAGCAGTTTCTGGAGTTGGGCGGATTGCGTGAGGATTTTTTTATCGATCATGTCGACACGGAATGGTCGTTTCGTTTGCTCGCTCACGGACTGGAATTGTGGGGCGTTCCGCAGGCATTGTTTTTGCATAGCATGGGACAGGCGAGTATAAAATATTGGCTTTTCTGCTGGCGTATTTGGCCGTCGCGCGCGCCGGCACGGCATTATTTTCTGTTCCGTAACGCGGTTCGACTCATTCTGGATAGGAATGTGCTGACGGTTTGGAAGTTCTGGGCGGTGCTGAAACTGTGCCTGACTGCTTTCGTTCACGCGCTATTCGATCACGCCAGAGTTGAACAGTTGCACAACATGGCGCGGGGTGTGCGGGACGGCTTCCTGGGCGAACAGCCATGACCACGGAGCGGGTTATCGCGGTCATCGTGTCCTATAAACCGGACCTTGCCATGTTCGCGCAGGTCCTGGCGACCATCAGGCCACAAGTAACATCGACCATCGTTGTCGACAACGACCATCGCCCTTGTTTCATTCCCGTGGCGGAGGACATTCATTTCGTATCGCTCGGTACTCGGTAATAACCTCGGCATCGCAAAAGCGCAAAACGAAGGTATCCGGTTAGCCA
>JAITNI010000106.1 GCA_031290535.1 Zoogloeaceae bacterium | reverse complement strand
TTCGACCAGAAGGTCAAGAGATTTTTGCCAGGCGGACGTCTCCCGACGAACATAAATAAATCGCCAGGGTTGCGCGTTGTAGGCCGAAGGCGCCCAGCGGGCCGCCTCGAAAAAGCGGCGCAGTTCCGCCTCGGAAATCACAGATTCATCAAAAGCGCGCGGCGACCAGCGCTCCACAAAAATGGGGGCGACCCCCTGCTCAACAGGACGTTTCTGAGTCATGCAAATCTCCGTAAAGTGGGTTGAAAAAATGAGCTTAAAAAAACTGAAGCCATGCGAGAAGATACGCCCCAATGATCACGGAGGAAAAGACATCTTTCAGATAAACATATCCAGTGTTTTTTAACGCTTCCCGTGTCAAGGGCAAGGATGCCCCCTTCCCGGACGACCATCCCGGCTTGCGCGCCTTCCCCCGCCACGCGGCATACGCAGCGGGGGAAGGGGGGTTTGCGCCAGGTTACAGGTTGTAGGCTTTTTCGGAATATTCCGACTGATCCAGACCTGTGCTTTCAGTTTCCGGGTCTACCCGCAGGCCGATGGTTTTCTGGAGGAGTTGGAGCAGGAGCCAGCTGATTGAAAAACTGTAGACCAGCGTAAAGGCGACGCCCTTGAACTGGGCGAGGACTTGCGGCACGAGGTGCGCGTCTTTGGCGTAGCCGCCCAGTTCGGGGATGCAGAACACGCCCGTCAGGATCGCCCCGACAATGCCGCCGACGCCGTGCAGGCCGAAGACGTCCAGCGTGTCGTCATAGCCGAATTTGCGTTTGACCACCGCGACAAAATAAAAGCAGACCATACCCGCGATAAAGCCGATGGCGAGCGCGCCCAACGGACTCACATAGGCGCAGCCGGGCGTGATGCCGACCAGTCCGGCCAGGCCGCCGGAAGCAATGCCCAGCGCGCTGATGCGTTGGGTCATGAGCCGCTCGATCAGCATCCAGCCCAACACCCCGGCGCACGCGCCCAACTGGGTGTTCAGCATGGCGATGCCCGCCGTGCCGCCCGCCTCAAGCGCCGAACCCACGTTGAAGCCAAACCAGCCGATCCAGACCAGCGCCGCCCCGACCAGACAGATGACGAGGTTGTGCGGCGGCATGGAGTGGGTGGGATAGCCCTTGCGCTGTCCGATCACCAGACAGGCCGCCAACGCCGCCACGCCGGAATTGATGTGCACCGCCGTACCGCCGGCAAAATCCAGCACACCCCAGTTCGCCATCAGCGAACCGTCGCCGCCCCAGACCATGTGTGACATTGGGGCATACACCAGCGTAAACCAGAGCGCCATGAAGAGCACCGCGCTGACAAATTTCATGCGTTCCGCAAAACCGCCCGCGATCAGCGCCGGGGTGATGATGGCAAAGGAGAGCAGAAACGTCACCAGCACCGTCTCCGGCATTCCCTCTGCCGTAATCGTCTCCGGCGTGATGTTCTGGAGAAAAAAGGCCGACGTGCCGCCGATGAAGCTGTGCAGGTTGTACACGCCCTTAATCATGCCGGTGGTATCGGTGGCGATGCTGTATCCGAACACCACCCAGAGCACGGCGATAACGCCCGCCGTGGCGAAAAACTGCGAGAACACCGAGAGGGCGTTTTTAGTATTGACCATGCCCGCGTAAAACATGGCGAGTCCCGGCAAACACATCATGATGACGAGCGCTGCCGAAGTCATCATCCAGGCCGTCACGCCGGTATCCAGCGCGGCCTCTTCCGCCGCCCAGACGGGGGAAGCCACGCCCATCAGTAAAAGCAGCGCGATGGGCACAAAGGCTTTGGATTTACAGGGAAAAAAGTTGAACATGGCATGTCTCCAGTGGGTGAAAAAAAAGAACTTGAAACCGGGTTCGGCAATCCGCCTTTTTCAGGACGGCTTGCCTCCCCTCAGGACGCGCGCTACCCGTTCCTACAGGGGAGGGATGCCGAAGGTCAATACTTCGTCACGCCGGGAATCCAGCTTGTCCCCGCCAGCGGCACACGAGCCATCGCGGCGGCTTCGACGGACAGCGCCACGAGGTCGTCGGTGTCGAGGTTGTGCAGGTGCGATTTGCCGCAGGCGCGGGCCATCGTCTGCGCTTCCAGCACCAGCACGCGCAGGTAGTTGGCCAGACGGCGACCTGCCAGCACCGGGTCAAGCCGTTTGGAAAGTTCCGGGTCTTGCGTGGTGATGCCCGCCGGGTCTTTGCCTTCGTGCCAGTCATCGTAGAACCCGGCGGCGGAGCCGATTTTTCTCAGTTCCGGGTCAAGAATCGGGTGGTTGTCGCCCAGCGCGATCAATGCGGCGGTACCGATGGAAACCGCGTCCGCGCCAAGCGCCATCGCCTTCGCCACGTCCCCGCCATTGCGGATGCCGCCGGAGACAATCAGTTGTACCTTCCTGTGCATCCCCATTTCCTGCAATGCCTGCACGGCCAGCGGAATGGCGGGCAGAATGGGAATGCCGACGTGTTCAATAAACACTTCCTGCGTCGCCGCCGTGCCGCCCTGCATCCCGTCCAGCACGATCACATCCGCGCCCGCCTTGACGGCGAGCTTGACATCGTAATAGGGGCGCGTCGCGCCGATCTTGACGTAAATGGGTTTTTCCCAATCGGTGATTTCGCGCAGTTCGGCAATCTTGATGGCGAGATCATCCGGCCCTGTCCAGTCGGGGTGACGGCAGGCGCTCCTCTGATCGACGCCGATCGGCAGGGTTCGCATTCCGGCCACCCGTTCGGTGACTTTCATGCCCAGCAACATGCCGCCGCCGCCCGGTTTTGCGCCCTGTCCGAGCACCACTTCAATGGCGTCGGCCTTGCGAATGTCGTCCGGGTTCATGCCGTAGCGCGAGGGCAGGTATTGGTAGACCAGTTGTTTCGATTGGCCGCGCTCTTCCGGCGTCATGCCGCCGTCGCCAGTGGTGGTGCTGGTGCCGACGATGGACGCGCCGCGCCCCAGCGCTTCCTTGGCCTGCGCCGAGAGCGAGCCAAAACTCATCCCGGCGATGGTGATGGGGATTTTGAGATGCAGCGGCTTTTTGGCGAAGCGGTCGCCAAGGATGACGTCCGTGCCACATTTTTCGCGGTAGCCTTCGAGCGGATAGCGCGAAATGCTCGCGCCCAACAGCAGCAGATCGTCAAAGTGGGGCACGCGGCGCTTGGTGCCGCCGCCGCGAATATCGTAGATGCCGGTTTCGGCGGCGCGCTGGATTTCCTGAATCACCAGCCGGTCGAAGGTGGCGGATTCGCGCAGGATGGGAGGATGCGTTTGGCTCATTTTTCAGCTTTCCATGTTTTTTTGGGGGGGAGAGGCCGCCTCAGTAGGCGGCGGCGTTATCCACCTTGAAGTTGTAGAGTTCGCGCGCGGAACCATAGCGTTTGAAGTTTTCCGGCTTTTCATCCACGCCTGCCTGCGCCAGCAGGGCCGCCAGTTCAATGAGGTGTTCCGGGCGCACTTCCTTTTCTATGCAGTCCGAACCGAGCGATTTGACCGCGCCCTTCACGTAGAGGCGAACCTCATAGAGCGAATCGCCCAGATTGTCGCCCGCGTCGCCGCACACCACGAGACGGCCCGCCTGCCCCATGAAGCAGCTCATGTGGCCGATGCTGCCCTTGACCACAATATCGACGCCCTTCATCGAAATGCCGCAGCGCGCCCCGGCGTCGCCCTCGATCACCAGCAGGCCGCCATGCGCGGTCGCCCCGGCGGACTGCGAGGCGTTGCCTTTCACCCGCACGCTGCCGGACATCATGTTTTCCGCCACACCGACGCCGACATTGCCGTGGATGGTGACGTTGGCCTTCTTGTTCATGCCCGCGCAGTAGTAACCGGCATGGCCGTGAATGTCGATTTTCAGCGCTTCGTCGATGCCGACGCCGATGTTGTGCTTGCCCGCCGGGTGCGTGATCGCCCAGTCGCGCTCGGTGAGCTGTTGTGCCTGCCCGTGCAGCGCCTGATTCAGTTCGCGCACACTGGCCGTGGAGAGATCAACTGTTTTCATTTCTATTCGTCCTCACTCTTGGAGAAAAAGGGCTTATTGCCGTTCCCAGACATACAGCGTGGCCGGATCGGGTTCCCAGACGCGCGCGTTTTCAATCCCCGGCAGGCTGGAAAGCGCCTGATATTCGGAGGCCATCGCCACGTAATCGTCCGTCTCCGCCAGCACGGCGGGCTTGCAGGCAATCGGGTCGCGGATGACGGCAAAGCCGTTTTTCGTGCCGATGGCAAAGGTGAAAAAGCCGTCCAGATCCTGCAAGGCGTGATCCAGCGCCTCGGCCAGCGTGTCGCCCTGTTGCAGCCGCCAGGTCAGATAGCCCGCCGCCACTTCGGAATCGTTTTCCGTCTCGAAAGTAATGCCTTCCCGGCGCAGCTCCTGACGCAGGCGAAAGTGGTTGGAAAGCGAGCCGTTATGCACCAGACACAGATCGGCTCCGGTCGAAAAGGGGTGGCTGCCTTCCATCGTCACGGCGCTCTCCGTCGCCATGCGGGTGTGGCCGATGATGTGCGTGCCCTGCATGTTTTTGAGAGTGAAGCGCTCGGTCACTTCGGTGGGCAGCCCCATCCCCTTCAGGATTTCGATGCTCTGTCCGGCGCTCATGACGCGGATTTCCGGGGCAATGTCGGCCAGCGCCCCGCGCAAATCGGCTTCTGCCGCCGTGCTTTTCAACACCGCCGCCGTGGCGTTCTGGAACCAGTCCAGCCGACTGCCCAGACGCGCTTCCAGCGCCGCGACCAGTTTTTCCCAGTCGTAATCCGCGTCGTGCGTCTGCAAGGTGAGCTTGATCGCGCCGTCGGGAACTTCGTCCCCATAAATCGCAAACCCCGCGCTATCCGGGCCGCGATCGGTCATCGCCAGCAGCATGGGTTCAAAAAGTTTCCCCAGTTGCGGCTCCAGCGCCCGGTTCTTGAGATACAGACCTACAATTCCACACATGATGGACATCCTTTTATCGTGGTTGAAGGGCAGGAAAACGCAGCTTCCCGCCGGTGGCAAAAATCAGAAAAATTCGGCATAGCGCTTCACTTCCCAGTCGGTGACGTAACGGTTGTACTCCACCCATTCCATGCGCTTTTCCTGGATGAATTCGTTGATGATCCCGTTGCCGAGCGTGTTGCGGAACAGGTCGTCGTATTCCAGGGCGCGCAGGGCCTCGTTCAGGGATTGCGGCAGGATTTCGATGCCGCGTGAAGTGATTTTCTCGACGCCCATCTTGTAGAGGTTTTCGTTGCAGGGCGCGCCCGCGTCGAGTTCGTGCTCGATGCCGTCCAGTCCGGCGGCGATGATCGCGGCGCTGACCAGATAGGGATTGCAGCCGGAATCCGGCAGGCGGTATTCGAGGCGTCCGTAGGGGATGCGAATCATCGCCGAACGGTTATTGGAACCATAGGTGATGAACACCGGCGCCCAGGTCGCGCCCGAGAGCGAACGCCCCACCACCAGCCGTTTGTAGGAATTCACCGTCGGCGCGGCAAAGGCGCACAGGGCGGGCGCGTGCTTCAACAGGCCGGCGGTAAAGTGATAGGCCAGTTTCGAGAGGCCCATGCCGCGTTTATCCGTCGCGTCGTGAAAAAGGTTGTTCCCCGCCGTATCGGCGATGGAGAGGTGAAAGTGCATCCCGTTCCCGGCTCGCTTCGGGTTCGGCTTGGGCATGAACGAGCAGACTATGCCCATGTCGTTGGCGATTTCCCCCGCCGCCATGCGAAACAGCGTAAAGCGATCCGCCGATTCCAGCGCCTCGCTGTAGGTGTAATTGATCTCGAACTGCCCGCAGGCGTCTTCGTGGTCAATCTGGAAAATGTCGTAGCCGATCTTTTGCAGCGATTCCGTCAGACGTTCCAGAAAGGCGCGCGAACGCGACAGTCCCTTGTAATCGTAGCAGGGCTTGTCGAGCGCGTCGCTCTCGTCGACCGCGCCCAGACTGCCATCCGGCATCCGGCGAAACAGGCTGAATTCCGGTTCCAGTCCGGTATTCAGACGCCAGCCGCGCTCCTGCAAGCGTTCAATCTGGCGTTTCAGCACATAACGGGTATCGTTGGGATGCGGCTTGCCGCCCACATGACAAATGCATGTCACGCGCCCGTAGCCCGGTTGCCAGGGCAGGGGCAGGAGGCTGTCCAGATCGCCAAACGCCAGCAGATCGGGGCCGTGTGGTTCCATGCCCATGCCGGAAATCGCAAATCCGGCAAATCCCGCGCCGTTCCTGATTGCGTCGGCCAGACGGCTGACCGGCACCGACTTGGTCTTGGCGACGCCGTGAATATCGACAAACTGGGTCAGTACATATTTGAGGCCATGCTCCTCGATGATGCGCTGCGTTTCGGGCGGCAGTCCTTCCAGAGGCGCGACAGGCAGCGGCGGGAGAGGACGGACAGTTTCATGGGATGCTTGAGCGGGCATTGCCAGACTCCTTCAGGAAAAACAATCTCGGTTTCCCCTTAAGGCAAGCAGCGTGCCACCCCACCCGCAAAACCCCAATTCTCCCCGCCAGAGGCCGTCAATACAGGTTTTTTGATGTGCCTCCCGTTGTTTTGCTGGAATCCTCGCGGCGCGAGACTTTTTTCTGACGCCCTCTTATGGTGCATAAATCCCTGTAAAATCCCGCTTCATGAACCAGTCCGGGGCATGGCGAGCCACAAAATATTTACCCGTTAATTTTCATGTATGAAATAAATTTTCCAAGGCAAAAAATAGGGGGTTCATCCTGAAAATATTTTTCTTATGAAAATTTATTTCATACATAAATATTGCTGCTTTCGGTTCCCGGAACGGGCACGAATGTGGGAGAATTGCCAGTCATGAAACGACGCGCCCTCTTTTTGTTCCTCCTGCCTCTGGCGTTCTTTTTGAGCGCCTGCGACCAGTTGAGCAATCGTCTGGGTCTGGAAGACCCGGCCAAAAAAACCGCCCGTCTTGATGCCGAAGGCAAGGCGGTGGGTGGGGGATGTCGGCAGTCTGGCCGCGCCATTGAGGATTGTTACGCCATCTACACCTGGCTGCCGATGGAGTCGGTCTATGCGGGCTGGCGGGAGATGGACGAATATATGCGCGAAAACAGCCTCCCCACGGTGACGCCCATGTTGCCCCCGGCGGCAGACCCCCGCAAAAAGAAAAAGAAAGCCCCTGCCGCCGACGAGGAAGAGGGCGGGGCGGAAGCGGAAGAAGCGCAGCCCGTGCCCGTGCCGCCTGCGCCCGCCCTCGCTCCACCGCTGGCTCCCGCCGTCAATTCGCCCTCCGAGGCGGTCTCCCAAACGCCCGCCGCGCCCCCGCCTGCCGTCCCCGGCATTTGAGCGCATCAAAAACCCGGAGGGCGCGTATAATTTCCCGCCTATGACTGAACATACCCCCCCAGGCGATGTCGCCCCTGATCTTGTCCCCGCCATAACTCCTCCCGCTTTTGCCGATCTGGGGCTGGCCCCGGAACTGCTCCGGGCGGTTGTAGAATCCGGCTATACCACGCCAACGCCCATTCAGGCGCAGGCGATTCCCCTGGTGCTTTCCGGCAAGGACATCATGGGCGGCGCGCAGACCGGCACTGGCAAGACGGCGGCCTTTACGCTTCCCATCCTGCAACGCATGTTGCCCTTTGGCAGTTCCAGCCCTTCCCCGGCTCGCCATCCGGTACGCGCCCTGATTCTGACCCCGACGCGCGAACTGGCGCTGCAAGTCTTCGAGTCGGTCAAGACATACAGCAAACACACCCCGTTGCGCGCCATGTGCGCCTTTGGCGGCGTCGACATCAAGCCGCAAATCGCCGAATTACGCAAGGGTGTTGAAATTCTGGTCGCCACGCCGGGACGGCTGCTTGACCACGTCGAACAGAAAACCGTCCATTTCAACGCCGTGCAGGCGCTGGTGCTCGACGAGGCCGACCGGATGCTGGACATGGGCTTTATCCCGGACATCAAGCGCATTCTGGCGCTCTTGCCCGCCGAGCGCCAGAGCCTGCTCTTTTCCGCCACTTTTTCGGAGGAGATCAAGCGGCTGGCGGATTCCATGCTCAAAGCGCCAACGCTGGTGGAAGTGGCGCGGCGCAATCAGGTGTCGGAAACCATCACGCACCGGGTGCACCCGGTTTCCGAATATGGCAAACGCCTGCTCCTGACCCGGCTTCTGAAATCCGGCGAGGTCGGCCAGTGCATCGTGTTTACCCGCACCCGGCAGGGCTGTTCGCGGCTGGCGCGGGAATTGCAGCGTTCCGGCATTCACGCCGACGCCATCCACGGCGACAAGAGCCAACTGGAACGCATCAAGACGCTGGACGGTTTCAAGTCTGGCGTCATCACCGTGCTGGTGGCCACCGACGTGGCGGCACGCGGGCTGGACATTGAGGAATTGCCGCACGTCATCAATTATGAATTGCCGCACACCCCGGAAGATTACGTGCATCGCATTGGCCGCACGGGCCGCGCCGGACGCATGGGCAACGCCATTTCGCTGGTTACGGCGAGCGAGACCGTCTATCTGGTTCAGATTGAGGCGCTGATTAAAAAAGAGATCGAGCAAATCGTGGTGTCCGGTTTCGAGCCGGACGCGGATTACGAATACCCGCCCGGCGCGCACAAAAAGCGCGGTGCGGCTCCCCCCAAAGCCAGCCCTCCCCGACCCGTCAAAGCCCCGCTGGCGGAAAAACCCGCCCGCCCGGAACGCTATACGCCCAGACGTTCGGCCAGCGTCCCCATGCGCGCGGCGGACGGGTTTGATTTTTCCCGACCCTACGAACCCGCAACGCCCCCCGTCGCCGCCCAGCCTGCCCCCCAGAACACGCACAATCCCCACAAGCCCCGAAAAATCGTGGCGGCGCTTCTGGGCGGATTGGGACGCAAAGACTAAACAGACCGCTTATTTCTTGAACAACTCGGACAGCGGGGTATTCAGGAGGCTGGTTTTCTTCCTGCCTTCCTCTTTGTCATCGCCCCAAAGCGAGGGCAAATCAGCCTTTTTTTGGGGGGAGACGCGGAAATCAAACTGTTTTTTCTCCTGCCCGAATTTGAGGAGCGCCACGGAAACATTATCGCCTTTGCCGTCGCCCCGCTTGCGCGCCAGTTCGACCAGTTTGGCTGCCGCCACCTTGGCAGGGGACGTGCTGATGATCTCGCCCAGTTCCTGCTCGCTGAAGTAGGCCCAAAGGCCATCGCTACACAGCAAAAAACTGTCCCCATCCCGAAGCTGCGTGTGCAGCGTTGCCAGATCGCAAAAATCAACCTTGGGCAGATCCTTGCCCCCCAGTGAGGTCAGCAGGATATTGCGATTGGGGTGTGTTTCCGCCATTTCCGGCGTGATTTTGCCCAGACGCACCAGATGTTCCACATAGGAATGGTCAACGGTACGGGTCAGCAGCTCCGCGCCCCGGAAACAGTACAGGCGACTGTCGCCGCAATGGCTCCACAGGCAGCGACCATCCGGCAGGGTAATCAGGATCACTGCCGTGCTGTGGGGGTCTTTTTCATTGAGATAGCGGGACGTTTTAATCATCGCGTGCGCTTCATGCAGGCAGCCTTCGATGAGCTGCCGCGCATCGTTCTTGATGCCCCATTCCTGGAACGCCGAACTGATGGAATGCACCACCTGCTCGGCGGCCTGTGCCCCACCGGTATGCCCGCCCATGCCATCCGCCACAATCGCCAGACACGCGCCCGGTGTACGCCCGTGCGCCACCAGAGCGACTCTGTCCTGTTGTTCTTTACGGTCGCCCTGATGCTGGGCAATGCAGGCGTCAAGTTTCAGTGCCATAGGGATTGGGAAGGCATTTCAGGAATCGAAGGGAACAAACGAGAACGGCATAGATACTACCAGCAGGAGCACGTTAAGAAAAGCAGACGCTGGCAGAAAACCCGCCTCCGGGGGCGATTCGCCCGCCAGCCTTCGGATTGAGAAATGTGACAAATTGTGACCTTGCGCCGCTGGCGCGAATGCCCCGTTCAGGGATGCGCGCCACCCCTCGGATGCCGTTCACCATACACTCGCCGGGATGCTGTGACAATGACATGCACTTCCTCATGGGACAGGTCGGGGTAATTTTCCCGCAGGCGCTGAAACGCCAGATACTCCAACGGCTGGCCTTGCGAAAGGTCAAAGAAAGGTTCCACCAGCAAATAGGCACTCTCGAAAATCTGGCGCAATTCATGATTCTGGCGTCTGTCGGATTGGGGCGTTTCGTTGGGCACATTGGCCGAAGGCATGATGGATTCCTGACAACAGACATGGGGAATGATCATGGTACAACGTCCACGCCTCCCTGAACATCACAAACCCGCTGGAATCATGAAACATCCGCCATTGTGGTAAAAGCGCCACCTTGAATCGCTTTTACCACGTCAAAATTGCCGAAATTCCGGTCGGGCATGGACAGTGGCAGGGCGCAACAATACAAC
>JAITNI010000098.1 GCA_031290535.1 Zoogloeaceae bacterium | reverse complement strand
TCGAGGAGGTCGATCAGGCCAAAGCCGCCGTCTGGCAGGCAAACGATATTGCCGAGATGCAGGGAGCGAAAATAGATTTTTTGCCGGTGCAGTTGGCGGATAAAAGCGGCCAGACGGGGAAGCAGGGCGGGCAGGGCCGCCGGATTTTCCCGCCACAGCGTCTCCAGCGTCACGCCCGGCACGGGATGGTACAGGCAGGCAGATAAACCCTTGGCGGGGTCAAGCCAGCAGGTCTCCGCAATTTTGGGCACGGCAATGCCCAGGCGGTTCAACCGGGCCGCATTCCGGGCAAAGCGGCGAGCTGCCGGTTGCAGGCGGGCGAGCCAGGGTGGACGACGGGTATGAAAAATTTTCAGGAACAGCCCCGCTTGCGTTCCCGCGCCCGTCCCCAGCGCCACCACCTTCGGCCCTCTGGCGTCCTGTTCCAGCACTTTGCCGTTTGTCAGCCAGTTTTCCAGTTCCGACGCTGTTACAATCCGCATTCTGTCTTTCCTGAGTGCTGTCGCGCAAATGACCGATTTTAACCAGCAATCCAGTTTCCGGGTATACCTGCGTTTGCTGCGCTATGTCCTGCCGCATTGGGGCTGGTTTTTGCTCTCCATCGTCGGGTTTTTGCTGTTTGCCGCCATGCAGCCGATGCTGGCGGGCATTCTTCAGTATTTTGTCGATGGCCTCATCAACCCGGAGGCAACGCTGTTTCCCAACACGTCCTGGCCCTGGCTCGCCCGTCTGCGGCTCCTGTACGCCGTGCCGCTCCTGATCGTGTTGATTGCGCTGTTGCAGGGCGTCGGCTCCTTTCTGGGCAATTTTTTTCTGGCCAAGGTCTCGCTCTCGCTGGTGCATGATTTGCGGGTGGAATTGTTCAACAACCTGCTCACCCTGCCGAACCGTTATTTTGACCAGCACAATTCCGGCCACCTGATTTCGCGCATCACCTACAACGTGACGATGGTCACGGGCGCGGCGACGGATGCCATCAAGGTCATCATCCGCGAGGGGATGACGGTGGTGTTTCTGTTCGCCGCGCTCCTGTACATGAACTGGAAGCTGACGCTGGTGATGCTGGCGATTTTGCCGGTGATTGCCCTGATGGTCACGCGCGCCAGCCGCAAATTCAGAAAGCAGAGCAAAAAAATCCAGGCGGCGATGGGCAATGTCACCCATGTCGCCTCGGAGACCATCCAGAGCTACCGGGTTGTCCGCAGCTTTGGCGGCGAAGCCTGCGAACGCGGGCGTTTTTGGGCGGCAAGCGCGGAAAATACCCACAAAAACCTCGCCATGACCAAAACTTCGGCGGTGTATACCCCGGCGCTGCAACTGACCATCTTTAGCGCGATGGCCGTGCTGCTCTATCTGGTGCTGCTCCTGCGCGGTGACGCCACGGTGGGCGAACTGGTGGCCTACATCTCGATCGCCGGTTTGTTGCCGAAGCCGATTCGCCAGCTTTCCGAGGTCAGCTCGACTATCCAGAAGGGCATTGCCGGAGCCGAAAGCATTTTTGAGCAACTCGACGAAGTCCCGGAAGCCGATCACGGCACACTGGAACGGGAGCGGGTCGCCGGACGGCTGGAAGTCCGCCACCTGAGCTTTACCTATCCCGGCGCGGAAAAGCCGGTGCTGGACGATCTCAATTTCACGGTCGCGCCGGGGCAGATGGTGGCGCTGGTCGGGCGTTCCGGCAGCGGCAAGTCTACGCTCGCCAGCCTGATTCCCCGGTTTTACGAGGCGGGAGAAGGGCAAATTCTGCTCGACGACGCGCCGATCGAAACCTACCGCCTCAAAAACCTGCGCCAGCACATCGCGCTGGTGACGCAACAGGTGAATCTGTTCAACGACAGCGTGATGAACAACATCGCCTACGGCGACCTTGCCGACCGTCCGCGTCAAGCGGTGGAAAAAGCCGCCGAGGACGCTTTCGCCCGCGAATTCATCGACCGCCTGCCGCAAGGGTTTGAAACCGAGGTGGGCGAAAACGGCGTCATGCTCTCCGGCGGCCAGCGGCAACGTCTGGCAATCGCGCGGGCGCTCCTGAAAGACGCGCCGGTGCTGATTCTGGACGAAGCCACCTCGGCGCTCGATACCGAATCCGAACGCCACATTCAGGCCGCCCTGGAAAAAGTCATGGCCGGACGCACCACGCTGGTGATCGCGCACCGCCTGTCCACCATCGAAGCCGCCGACCTGATTCTGGTCATGGAACAGGGTCAGATTGTCGAACGGGGCACACACGCCGATCTGCTCGCCCAAAACGGCTTTTACGCCCGCCTGCATGCCCGGCAATTCGCCGACGACGAACCCGTTTCCGAAGAGGACTCCCCCCCATGAACATTCTGTTAACCGGCGGCATGGGCTACATCGGCAGCCATACCGCCGTCGCCCTCACCGCCGCCGGACACCGGGTAGTGCTGTACGACAATCTTTCCAACAGCAGCGTGGACGTCCTCGGACGACTGGCGGAAATCACCGGCCAGACCCTCCCCTTCATTCACGCCGACATTCGCGCCACCCAAACGTTGGTCAAAACGCTCAAAACACACGCCATCGACGCCGTGATTCACTTTGCGGGGCTGAAGGCGGTGGGCGAATCGGTGGAAAAACCCATCGACTATTACGCCAACAATGTCGCGGGCACGATCAGCCTGCTGGAAGCCCTGCGCGCCACGGCAATTCAGACGCTGGTTTTTTCCAGCAGCGCCACCGTGTATGGCGACCCGCAGTATCTGCCGCTCGACGAACAGCACCCCTTGAGCGTCACCAACCCGTATGGCCGCTGCAAGCTGCATATCGAGGAAATCCTGAGCGATGTTGTCCATGCCGACCCTCACTGGAAAATCGCCTGCCTGCGCTATTTCAACCCGGTCGGCGCGCATGACAGCGGTCTGATTGGCGAGAATCCGGCCGGAATTCCCAACAACCTGATGCCCTATGTGGCGCGGGTCGCGGCGAGGCAACTGCCGGAAGTCCGGGTGTTCGGCCACGATTACCCAACCCCGGACGGTACTGGCGTGCGCGATTACATTCACGTCATGGATTTGGCAGAGGGTCATGCGGCGGCGCTGACCTATCTGGCCACGCATCCCGGCTGGCACGCCCTCAATCTGGGCACGGGACAGGGCTACAGCGTGCTGGAAATGATAAACGCCTTCGCCGCCGCCAGCGGCCAACCCATCCCCCACCAAATCACCCCCCGCCGCCCCGGCGACGTCGCCCAATGCTACGCCAATCCGGCCAAGGCCAGAGAAACCCTCGGCTGGAGCGCCCGCCGTACACTGAACGAGATGTGCGCGAGCACCTGGCGGTTTCAGCAGAAACTGGCGAACAGAAACACCTCGCAGGACTGAAAATGTTGCGGCGTCATTGACGCGCCCGCCGGCCTTTACTATAATATTCCGCTTTTCCGGCTTGGGTCGGTAGCTCAGTCGGTAGAGCAGCGGACTTTTAATCCGTTGGTCGCGAGTTCGAATCTCGCCCGACCCACCAATCACGGAAAATGCCGCGCCAAAATTGCCAGAGCGGGGGGATTTTTAGTATCATGCGCCCTTCCCTGTGCAAAGTCGCCGGGGTCTCCTCAAGCATGGGTTGTTAGCTCAGTTGGTAGAGCAGCGGACTCTTAATCCGTAGGTCGACAGTTCGAATCTGTCACAACCCACCAAAATTTACCCCCAAAAAATTTCGGTGGACTCCAGCAATGGAGGCTGTTTTGCGCGCTTGGGGAGGGGGGAAATATGATTGGAAGCAACTTCATGAGAGATGCCTCCGATGAGCGACCCCGAAACCGTTGAAAGAAACGCCTACGCCCGCCGCCATCGCCAAAATCGCGGTCGTCGGCAGCATTGATACGCGCAGCGAAACCTGGCTCTGGTCATGGGGCAATTTCCATTTTGCCGCCGCCATGCGAACCCCGCTGGAAGTGGTGCGGGATTATGGCGAGGAAAAGCAGTTTCTCCCCCTGATTACCCCCCTATGGCACGCTGAGGAAGTCGACGGTTGGGAAATGGCCGGGCTGGCAGCGCAAATCCTCAAGGCGAAAGGGGTTTATCGCACCCCGTCAGAACATGGCTTATTGTTCATGGTGATTCTGGAGATTGCGGGGGCTTGTCGGAGCCTGCCAGAATAGAGCCATCGCACGAAGGGGATGAGGGAAAGCAGTTCAGAATATGCAAGCGTTTCTGCAACCTGAACCGCTGTCCCTCATCCGCGAATTTGCCAACTGCGCGGCCACCTCTTCTCCCCAGAGGGGAGAAGGGACTACTGGGGCCGTGCGCTGTTTGCCGCGCTTTTGTCCCTTTGAGAACTTTCGTGCGATTGCCCTGAAGATCGTTTCCTCTCCCGCCGCCCGCCGGGGCGAACGTGTTAAAATTCCTGCTTTCATTCCTCCCTCCTTCCCATCATGTTTTCAGGAATTGTCGCGGCGGTTGGCCGCATTGTGCAGTTGACGCCCCGTGAAGTCGGGTTTCGCCTCACTGTCGAACCCGGCACGCTGGAGATGTCCGATGTCAC
>JAITNI010000010.1 GCA_031290535.1 Zoogloeaceae bacterium | reverse complement strand
GCGCTTTTTTGCCGGAGCTGGCGCTTTTTTTGCTTGGAATCTGGCGCGGGTCTCAAGACTTGAAATTTGTGGCCGTAAGTCCACATACAGGGATGAGAAAACCATCCCGCGCATTCTGGAAGGAGCGTCATCATGAACGTGGTCTATAACAGCGAACACTACTCGGTGCTGGCCTACCCGGCGCAGGAAGGCTTTGAGCTGGTCGATAAGGAAGCCATGCAGATGCTGTTTCTGCAAGGGCCATACGCCCGGCGCTTTCGCACCGCCATCAACGACATTCCCGAGGATGAGCGCGATGAGGAGACCATAGACGCCTTCCTGGACAACTACTGCGCGGGCGAAGCGCGCCCCATTGTGTTTCAGTAAAACGCCGTCCGTCCCGTTTCGGGGCGGTACGCGCTCAAAGGGCTTGGCCTGAATTCCCCCTCAGCGTCTGGATGCGTTCTTCGGTGTCGGGGTGGGAGGAGAGCCAGTCGAAGTGGCTTTTTTCTCCATCTGTGTCCTTTTTCTTCTTTTTGTCGGTGTAAAAATTTTCCATTTTTTCCAGCGCGTTGGCCAGCAGGGCAGGGGACTGGCCTTGTCGGGTGAGGGCTGTGGCGGCGTAGTGGTCGGCTTCCCGCTCCATGTCGCGGGAATAGCCGGATTCCAGCACAACGGCGGTGAGGGTCGTGATCAGGTACGACACATCGCCCATATAGGCGGCGGCGACGGCGGCGACCACCGAGGACTGGATCAGTTGCCGGATGCCGTGTCGTTTGTTCAGATGGCCGAGTTCATGGGCTAAAACCGCCAGCGTTTCCTCGTCGTTGATGGGAAGTTCGACCAGTTCGTCCAGCAAAACAATCTGCCCGCCGGGCAGGGCAAAGGCGTTGGGGCCGACTTTGGGGGCGCTGCGAAAATAAAGGCGCAGGCTTTTGGCGTAGGGGGCGAGGTCGGGGTCGGCGGCGGCGAGTTGCTGAAAACCCTGCGTGAGTTTTTGTTGCCGTTCCGGGGAGAGTTGCGAGGGTTCGAGCAGGTGGTTGTCCAACTGGTTCAGGGTGGTTTCGGAAACCTCCTGCATGGCGGAGATGGGCACCCACGGCGCGGCGATTTCCGCCCCCCAGGGCAGTCCCCAAAAATAGCCTGCCGCCAGAATCAGTGTGACGCCCATCAGGGCGGAAAGACTCCAGCGCCAGCGGTTTTGCATTCGCACGGCGATGGATTCATTGTGTCCGAGCGTATCAAGCAGAGCCGAAAGCGCCGCGCTCTGGGCGACTTCGCAATATGTGCCATCGGCAAAGCGCAGGGTGCGCGGGGCGTGGCCTTGCGTTTCCGACACCTGGATTTCCTCGTGGGGAATCCAGCGTTTGCCAGCGGGGCCGTCCAGATGCAAAAAACCTGCCTCGGCTTCCAGACGCGCCGTGTGGCGGCGGGAACTTTGCCCGTCAAAGTAAAAGACTTCCAGACTCATCGGATCCATCCCATAAAAAACCGTTGTGGTATCCAAATCTTGCGCCGTTCGTGGTGAGCCTGGCGAACCACAAACGGCGCAAGATCAAAATTACTACAGGCCAATGTCAAAATCAAAGGCGTCGGCGATTTCTTCGCCAGCGGCGTGGAGTTCCTGCTGGTTGTCGCCGATGAAGTTGTCGAGGCTTTCCGTCGCCACCAGCACCATATGCTCCACGCGATAGGCCGCCAGCTTGATTCTGGCCCAAGGCCAGTAGAGGCCGAAGGTGCACATGGTCGCCAGCCAGTTGATGAGGACAATTTTCAGCAATCCCTTGAAAGTCTGGTCGCTGATAAAGCAGTGCGGTTCCAGTTGGGTATTATTCCAGATCAGGTTGGTCAGCCGCGCTTGCAGGTAGGGCTGCATGAGCAGCATCCCCACATAGGACAACAGGATGAGCGGGAACAACAAAATGGCGACCAGTATCCCCACGCCTATGGCGATCTCTTTTCCTGCGCCACTTCCCACCAGGGCGGGAATGACGATAGCGGCCAGGATGCCAATCAAAAAGACGAACAACAGCGGCACAAGCGGCATTGCCAGGGCACGCAAAAACTCGCCATACAAAGCGCCCAGGCCATATTGGCTGCCAAAGCGGGACTTGCCGAAAGAAAGATGATTGAACTGAAAGAGCTTGAGATTGCGGAAAAAGGCGGGTACGAACAGGGCTATCACCAGCATGGGCAGAAAAATCAGGGCCAAAAGCACAAGTAACAGGAGGGCGCGGGATGGAACGTCGGCTTCGTCTTCCTCCCCGTAATCTTCTTCGTCCTCATCCTCGTAATATTGTTCGTCGTCTTCGTCTTCGTCTTCGTCGCCGGTTGCCGTCTGTTCGTCCAGACTGGCCTCGCTCATCTCCTCTGCGTCTTCGGCATCATTGGTCGCAACAAAAGAGTCCTCAGAATCGTCGTCCTCAGTGGTAAAGGGTTCCGCTGGGTCGTCTGCGGCCTGCGGAATGAGAAAGGCCGCATGGGCGCGATCTTCTCTCAATTCCTTCATCTCTGCCCCCGCGTATTGTATGACGCCGCTCATGAGCGCAAAAATCAGGAGGTAGCCGCCGAAGACTTTGCAGGCGTTTTTGTAGGTGCCATGAAAATTGAAGCGCAGCCCCCGATAGGAACTGTTGCGGGCGCGAAACACGAACGCGCGCACCAGCAGCCAGGGCGCGAAGGGCAGGGCGACAAGGAGGGCAAGCCAGTAGTATTTGGGCGCGAAATGGCTGATGAGCACCAGCGGCAGCACCAACAGGCCATAGGCGATGAGGCGTCCCTTGAGAATGGAGGTGGCTTTGCCGTGGTAATCAAAGCCACTGCCGTCCAGCAGGGTGTTGCGATGAAAATATTGCTCCCGCCGCACCTTGGCCCAGGCGGAATAAATGCCGAGGGTGACGATGGAAAACAACAGATTGACAATCCAGATGCGGAAATATTCGCTACCCAGTCCGGTAAATTTGAGCCGGTACTCTACCGGATTTTCCGCCGAGGGTTTTGGCGCGGGAGGAGCCTCTGGCGGCGCGGGCGGTTCCGGGACTTCCGGCG
>JAITNI010000198.1 GCA_031290535.1 Zoogloeaceae bacterium | reverse complement strand
CATAGCCAAAGGCGCGGATGCCGGCCTCAGAAGCAGGCGTCATGGCGGGTGGCGGCGGCAGGTCGCCCAGATTGAGATTCGGATAGCGGGGCGTGAAATCGAACACCTGCGCCAGCGAGACGGGCGCGTATTCGGCCAGCGCCGTCAATCGCAGATCGCCTTCCGGGTCGCGGGGTTCGGGAAAGACGATGTCCAGCCCCACCGCCTGCGCCTGATAATCGGTCAGCAGCATTTCCACCAGATCGGCAATCCGGCTGCGCGGCCAGGGCCAGGAGCCAAGCTGCTCAATGGAATCATCGTCGATATCGACCACCACAACCCGGTTTTCCGGGGCGGTTCCTGCCGCGATCTGAAGCAAAAAATCCTTGAGCCCCTCGTCAAAACGCGCCAGCAGGGCAGGACGGCCATATTCCGCCGCCAGCACACACGCGCAGGCCAACAGGATGAGCAGGAGCCGGGTTTTCATGAAGTCATGTTGAAAGGAACGGGGCAGTGTGATTGCATGAACGTTCAAATCTCCTGCGCGTAGCGCAGCAAATCATCCTCCCCTGTCAAGGGGAGGTGCAGGAGGGGTTTGAGAGGGTTCAGATTACACAAATCCCAAACCCCCCTCAATCCCCCCTTGACAGGGGGGAAGCCCCTTCTGGAATCGCTTGACCTTGTCCCTGAACGAGCAAATGGGCGTGGTTCAGGGAATGCGGCCTTTCGGCTATACTAATCAATTTTTCGTCTTCAGGAAAATTTCCTGCGCCGGACGTAAAAAACAGGCAATCCTGAACATGACCTTTCTGAAAAACGCTGGCCTGAAGCGGGCCATTTCTCCTGTCGGAAAAAAATCCTGATGCGTGTGCTTTGCTTTGGCCGTTTTTGCGATGAGCAGCCGGGCGGCATTCAGTCTCATGTCCTGAGCCTGCTGGAAAGTCTGCGGGCGGAGGTGGACTTTCTCAATCTGGTGCCTTCCCGGAATTTCCAGCGCCAGCGTTTTACGCGGGCGGGGACGCCTGTAGTCAGGACGGCGGGCTGGGATGTGGATGGCAGTCTGGTTCTTTCGCCGGGGCTGGCGCTGGAAGCCTGGCGGCAACACCGCGCCCGTCCTTTCGATCTGGTGCACCTGCATTTTCCCGATCCCATGTCTCATCTGGCCTCGCTGGTCATTCCCGCCCGCGTACCCCGCGTCATCACCTGGCACGCGGAGATTGTCCGGCAACAATATTTGTTGAAACTCTATCGTCCCTGGCAAAATCGCGGTTTGCGCCGGGCGGGCGCGATCATTGTGGCCGCGCCTGAAAACCGGCGCGCCTCCCCCGATCTGTTGTTGCCGGGAATCCCGGACAAGGTGCGCGTGATTCCTTTCGGGTTTGACCTGACCCGTTTTGCCCAACCCGACGCCGAAACCCTCGCCGGAGCGGCCCGCCTTCGCGCCGCCCATCCGGGTAAAAAACTGGTTTTCGCCCTTGGGCGGCATGTGTCCTACAAGGGGTTTGACGTGCTCATTCAGGCGCTGGCAGGTCTGGGGCCGGACGTCCGCCTGCTGCTGGGCGGCGAAGGCCCCTTGCGCCCGACGCTTGAGCGACAGGCCACCCGTCTGGGTCTGCAGGACCGGGTCTGTTTTCTGGGGCGCATTCCCGAAGCGCGGCTGGCTGCCCATTATCAGGCGTGTGACGTGTTTTGTCTGCCTTCCGTCACGAAGGCGGAGGCGTTCGGCATTGTGCAACTGGAAGCGATGGCGGCCGGACGCCCCGTGGTCAGCACCCGTCTGGGCAACGGGGTGGATTTTGTCAATCAGGAGGGCAAAACCGGCCTCACTGTCCCGCCGGGCAACGTGGCCGCCCTGACCGCCGCGCTCGCCGCCCTGCTTGCCCGCGAGGACTGGCGCAAGGAACTGGGACGTGCGGCGCAACGGCGGGCGCTGTCCGAATTTCAGCGGGAACGCATGGCCGCCAGCACACTGGCGCTTTACCGGGCGGTGCTGCAAGCGCAAAAGCCATAGCATAGCCCACCGCGTCGCGCATGACATCCAATTCTGTCCGTCTGGGCTATACCCTAACGCAATGTCAGACCATGCGGCCAAAAATGTCAGAATAAGGTTGCCTTGGTTATTTATTGACATATTGTAAAAAGGCTTATAGACTTATTCCTGACACTTGATTCCCCTGGCTCGTCTGAACAAGGAACGGCAAACGTTGGGGGGGTTACTCCTCCCCTGACAAGGGGAGGCCGGGAGGGGTTTGGGTTTGGCAGAAGCGTGTGTTTTCTGAACCCTCCCAAACCCCCCTTCTCCCCTGGGGGAGAAGGGGGGCCGAAGGGGCGGATGAGGGGCGGCGGTTCAGGAGGAGAAACGTTTGTGCAACCGGAACCGCGGTCCCTTCTCCTCAAGGGGGATAGAGAACAGTCCCTTTCCCGCTGAAAAAGCGGGGGGTTATTTGCGGAAATCACGATCAGGGAGGCCTCTCATGCAGGGACATCGCGTTGGCTATGTGCGCGTCAGCAGTCTTGACCAGAACCCGGAGCGGCAGCTTGAGAATGTTCCGGTTGACAAGGTGTTTATTGACCGGGCGTCGGGCAAGGACACGCGGCGGCCGCAGCTTGACGCGCTGCTGGCTTTCGCGCGCGAGGGCGATACGGTGGTGGCGCACAGCATGGATCGGCTGGCGCGCAATCTGGATGATTTGCGGCGGCTGGTGCAGGAACTGACCCGGCGCGGCGCGCGCGTGAATTTTGTCAAGGAAGGGCTGACCTTTACCGGCGAAGATTCGCCGATGGCCAATCTCATGCTGTCGGTGATGGGCGCGTTTGCCGAGTTTGAACGCGCCCTGATCCGCGAGCGCCAGCGCGAGGGCATCGCGCTGGCCAAACAGCGCGGCGTCTACCGGGGGCGCAAAAAGGCGCTGACGCCCGCGCGGGTGGCCGATCTGCGCCGCCGGATTGCCGCGGGCGAAAAAAACGCGCCGCTGGCGCGTGAATTCGGCATCAGCCGCGAAACCCTGTACCAGTATTTGCGGGCGGCGGACTGAGCCTGTCGCCCATCCGTCGCGCCCCTGTTGCTCACCCTTCCAGCATCCATGCCAGCGTCTCTTCCAGAGGCGGCGAATGCCAGTCGCCGATCAGGCGGCGCAGCAAATCGGGGCTGCCGCCCAGAGTGTGCACCTCGTTCTGGCGCACAAAGGCGGGGTTTACGTCGATTTTCATCGGGTGGCCGGTTTGTTGTTCGGTCAGGGTCAGAACCTCGCGCAGGGAAACGGTGCGCCCGGAACACAGGTTGACGGTCTGGCCGATCGCCGCCGGGGCTTCCAGCAAACGGCGATAGGCCTGGGCGACGGCCCGCACATCGGAAAAATCCCGGCAGACGTCCAGATTGCCCAGTTCGATGCGTTCCGCCCGCCGCTGAAAATGCGCCACGATCTTGGGCAGCAGAAAGGCGGGGGATTGTCCCACGCCGGTATAGTTGAAGGGGCGGGTGATGACCATCGGCAGGCGGTCATGCCACAGGCGCGCCATATATTCCATGGCGAGCTTGCTGACGGCGTAATCATTGGCGGGATTGGGCGGCGTTTGCTCGTCCAGCATCCCGGCCTGCTGATTGCCATACACATTGGCGCTGCTTGCCAGCACCACCCGGCGCGCGTGGGGCGCGGCCTGCGCCAGCGCTTCCAGCAGGTTGCGCGTGCCGATGACATTGACCTTGTAAAAAGCCGCCGCGTCCCCGTGCGCCACAAAGGCCAGCGCCGCCAGATGCACGACCACGTCTGGCGCGGCTTTTGTGATGGCGGTTTTTAGCGCGCGGGCGTCCTGCAAATCGGCGGGAAAGATGCGCGTCGTACCCGGATGTGCCCGGTTGCAGAGGCCAAAGACCTGATACCCCGCCGCTTCGAGTTCCGCCGCGACATACTGGCCGGTGAAGCCCTCGATGCCGGTAATCAAGGCTCGCATGGCGCGTCCTTCAGAAAGAAAAGCCTTTGGCGTTGCGTTCCAGATCGGCCTTGACCATCATCGCGCACAGGGATTCCAGGGAGGTTTGCGGCGACCAGCCCAAAACGGTTCGGGCCTTGCTCGGATCGCCGATGAGCAAATCCACCTCGGCGGGCCGGTAAAACGCGGGATTGACCCGCACCCGCGTTTTGCCGGTTTGGGCGCAAACGCCTTCTTCCTGTTCGGCAGCGCCCCGCCAGCACAGGTCGACGCCAATGGCCCGGAAGGCGAGATCGACAAAGTTCCGCACGGTTTCTGTCCGCTGGGTGGCCAGCACGTAGGTATCCGGGCGTTCCGCCTGCAACATGCGCCACATGCCGTCCACATACTCGCGGGCATAGCCCCAGTCCCGTCTGGCGTCCAGATTGCCCAGTTCCAGGGTTTGGGTTTTTTCCTGGGCAATCCGGGCGACGGTATCGGAAATTTTCCGGGTGACGAATTCGCGGCCCCGCAGGGGCGATTCGTGGTTGAAGAGGATGCCGCTACAGGCGAACATATCGTAGCTTTCCCGGTAATTCACCGTCATCCAGTGCGCGTAGAGTTTGGCGACGCCATAGGGGCTGCGGGGATAGAAGGGGGTTTCTTCCGTCTGGGGAACGGCCTGAACCTTGCCGAACATTTCGGAAGTCGACGCCTGATAAAAGCGGATGTTCCGGTTCACGAGACGCACCGCTTCCAGCAGGTTGAGCGCCCCCAGCCCGGTGATTTTCGCCGTGGTGATCGGCTGCTCGAAGGACACGCCGACAAAGCTTTGCGCCGCGAGGTTATACACCTCGTCCGCTTCGCTGTGTTCGAGCAGGCGAATGCTGGCGGACAAATCCGTCAGATCATATTCCACCCGCCGCAGGGCGGGATGATCGGCAATTCCCAGCGCTTCGAGCCGCCAGAAATTGACGGAGCTGGTGCGCCGGTAAGCGCCAAAAACCTGATAGCCCTTTTGCAACAGCAGTTCCGCCAGATAGGCGCCATCCTGCCCGGTAATGCCGGTAATTACAGCCTTTTTCATCGCAAATTTGCAGTGGCAAAAAAATGAATAAGTATAGCAGGGATTGACAGGGGCGGACGGATGGACAACAGCCCTTGCCGTCCCTGCGCCCCGCAGCGCACAAGGCCGTCAAAAGAGAAAAGGAACGGCCCGCCGGGCGGGGGTTGCTCCTCCCCTGACAAGGGGAGGCCGGGAGGGGTTTTTTTTGGAGGGTTCCGTGGGCAGAAGCGGTTGGTTCTGAATCTTTCCCTTGCTGAACCCTCCCAAACCCCCCTCAATCCCCCCTTGACAGGGGGGAAGTGCTTGCCCGAACGCCCGTAAAAATCAGGGGAAAGCCGCCTTCCCCACGCCCAATAAAAAAACCCCGCCGAAGCGGGGTTTTGAAGGTTGCCTTTTGTTTTTCCTCCCGTCCCCTGTACAGCGGGGGACGGGGATGGAAAAAACCGGGGCAGGGGTTTTTACAGGATGAAGTCGATGTGCGACAGGATGTCGTTGCTGGCAGCGGCGATGCTTCCAAGTCCATTGTCAATGTACTTGCCCAGATCGACATAACCAATCAGTTGCGCGGAGTCGCGGACTTCAGTGGCGATGATGTCGCGGTAGGCGTCGGCTTCGTTGCCATTCACCGTCCACAACTCGATCTTGTACAGCGTGCTGCGGTGCTGAACGTTATCCTGAACGGCGGTGTCCGTTTCCTCATACGCGCGGGTCAGGGTGATGTACTTGTCGCCGGTATGCAGCGTGTAATCTTCCCAGAAGATCGCCGTGGGTGTCGAAACCACGGTCGGCAGCGCCTGATTGTAAGAGCTGCCGCCACTGGCGTGCGCGCCATGCAGATCATTCGCCGTATCCCAGAGGCTGCCCACCACCTTGCCGTCCTGATCCAGCGATGCCGCGCCCAGCCAGCGCGCGCCATAGCTGGTGAAGTCCAGCCAGTCGTCGCCCAGATTGCCAGCAGCCGTCGTGTCAAAATTCACGATGGTGTTGGTGCCCTGGTTGAAGTCCGTCCATTTGATCGTGTCATTGGACAGGCTGCCGGTGGAGAGCACGATCACATCATCACCCGAACCGGCGTTGATGATGTTGTCCGAGGTGTGCAGGGAATTCAGGCCTGACTGGACGGCAGCGCCGCCAGTCGCTGTGTTGGCGAACGCCGCCGCGTAGTCGTTGTCGCCAATGCCATTCAGATTGTCGTTGGACGAATACCAGTTGCTGTAGCCCGAGCCAGGATTGGCGCCGTAGCTGTCCAGATCGCTGGCGGTCAGACCGGCGAAATTCACCGCAGCCGAAGTCTTGTCGGCAATCAACTGGTTGAAAGCCTGAATCCGGCCATTGTTCAGTTCGGTATCCGTCCAGCCAATGCCGCCAATGGCGGTATTCCAGGCGGCGACATCACCCGGTGCAACGCTCGTCGGGATGGCGAACTCGATTTGCAGGTCGCTCGCGTTAACGTGCGAACCATCGACAAGCGACGTAATCACCAGCGTGTTGGCGGGGCCGTCCGTGACTTTCAGGAGCTTGGAGAGCAC
>JAITNI010000195.1 GCA_031290535.1 Zoogloeaceae bacterium | reverse complement strand
AGGACAGGATGAAACTTCATTTGCCCCTTCCATCTCAGGGCAATCGCATGAATCTCCGAATCCTGCGCGAAGCGCAGCAAATCATCCTCCCCTGACAAGGGGAGGTGCAGGAGGGGTTTTAGAGGGTTCAGATTGCACAGACCCCCCCCCTTAACTGTCCCTTGTGTGCGGCTTCGCCGCATTCCGCTAAAGCGGAACCTGCCTGCGGCTGTCCTCTCGTCTTCGGCCTGGTCAGGAGAGGAATGTTGCTGCGCTTCATGCAGGAGTTATCCGCCCTTCCCAATCAACGCCTGATACCGTTCCATTAATGCCGCAACAATTTCGGCCTCACTGGTTTTGGGCGAAAAACCATAAGCCTGCATCACGGTTTTATCCAGCGTTTTGTGCGTTTTTAGCAATTCTGGCGGCATGGTGAGCGGGTCGTAGAGACCGGCGAGGCTGCTGTCGGGAAACAATGCCCGCGCATCCAGTACGGCATCTCCTGCGCTTTCAATCGCGGCTTTTTGCGCGTCTGTCGCTTCCGGCCAAAGGAAATTGTTGTAGACGATGTCTTTTGAATAGCGATAATCGCTTTTGAGCCGCCCGGCAAGCGCGGACACGTTTCAGAAGAGAAAACCGGCATCGTTCGATGCCGGTTTAGGGCTACATCAAAAATTACTTGTTGATGTAGATTTTGAAGGGCTTTTGAACTGCCCGGATGATGCATCCATTTTGCATCCGCGTCCAACGCAAAATGAATTCACCTTTTTCGTCATGGTAGGTTGTCATGATGACAATACCCTTTCAAAAAAAAGTTGTCCATCACTTACCGACGTGAACAAAGGGCTGGAAAAAAGCAGGCATTCTGCTATACTTTCCTCTGCATTTCTGTTGTGCCCCTTGCGAGTAGCGGATGGGGAACTACCGCTGTAGAACGTACTGCTAATACGTTTCTACGTCACAAGACGGTCTGGCGTGTGAAAACACCCCAGACCGTTTTTTCAAAACAGATTCAATTGCACAGCCGCCTTTCTCCAGTCTTTTCCAGCAATACGCTGCATCATCCACTCTGCGAACAGATCAGCTTGATACTCGGAATTTTCGTTTTTACACGGGGGCACGTCCGGCTCCATGTGCAATACAGGGTCGTGTCCCAAGAAAAAATGTCCTAACTCGTGGCACAGCACAAAAGCGGCTTCCGTGTCCCCATCGGTGATACGTAAATATAAGGTTTCAGGGAGGGTGATCTTGGCCTCGCGTGGATCACAGAGCGCACGGGCAACTAGAAAAATCGGGTCATTGTCGTTTCTCACGTCAATGACGATAGGCATCTTATGCTGAATGTCCTCGATGAAAAACCCCATCGCTTGCAGTGTCTTGGCCTTGCATCCGAAAAACTTGGCAACTCCTTGTGCGACCATGTAAATGTCTTGGTCAGACAAAAACGGCACTCGCTTGCCCCTGAGCATGTAATCACCTGTTTCAGTCATGACGCGACTCCTTTCTACCAGCATGTATTTGATCCAGTGCCTCCGCAAACATTTTGAGTTGATCCTCTGTAAAATCAGAGCTTGCAAACCCGGCCACCAGCATCTGGTGGTGGGGTGAAAGCCCGCTCAACGGGGCATTTTCGTTAGAAACCATTGCCAGTTTGCGCAGTTCATCCTTCCTGAACAGGAACCCAAGCCCAGCAAAAAACTGCTCAACCTTACCAACAAAGTCCAAGGGAACCTTGTCGCGCCCCGTTTCCATTGAACTCAAGAAAGCAGGCGAAACCCCAAGCGCAGACGACATCGACCGAAGCGTTTGCCGGGTTTCGTATCTGGCGGCCCTGACGGCCTCACCAAATTCGGTAATCCTCATGATCGTCTCCTTTTCAAAAAACAACTACATACCCGCCACTGGGCACAAGACTCACCAAGATTGTGGGCAATACTAGCGCAAGCAAACTCTGATGTCAAGGAAACGACAAAACAAAAATTCAGGAATTGACAAAACTAGAGCGGGCCGCTGTCTTCCGTGTGCAGATGAAACAGGCGGGCGGCGGCGTCCTGGAGGTCGCGGCTTTCGGCCCCGGAGGTTTGCAGGCTCTGCGTGGGGGCGTGCAGGAATTTGTTGGTCAGCCGCGCGGAAAGCTGTTCCAGCGCCTTTTCCGGGGCGTCGCCCGCCGCGAGGCGTTTCAAGGCGTGTTCGAGTTCGTGGCGACGGGCGCGTTCGGCGGCGTCGCGCAGGGCGCGAATCAGGGGCACGGCATCGCGGGATTCCTGCCAGCGCGTAAAAGTTTCCACCTGCTGCTCAATCAGCCCTTCCGCCTGCGCCACGGCGGCCTGCCGGGATTCCACGCCGCTTTCCACCACCTGCGCCAGATCATCGACCGTATACAAAAACACGTCATCCAACTGTCCGACTTCCGGCTCAATATCCCTCGGCACGGCCAGATCGACCATGAACATGGGCCGGTGTCGCCGCGCCCGAATGGCGCGTTCGACCAGCCCCAGACCGATAATCGGCAGGGGCGAGGCGGTGCATGAAATTACAATGTCGTGGCGCGGCAGCGCCTCGGCCAGTTCATCCAGACGGATGGCCTGCGCGTTGAAGCGTTCCGCCAGCGCCCGCCCCCGTTCCAGTGTGCGGTTGGCGATGGTCACGGCCCTGGGCTGGCGGGCATAAAAGTGCGTCGCGCATAGTTCGATCATTTCGCCCGCGCCGATGAACAGCAGTTTTTGGTCGCCGATGGATTCAAAAATGCGTTCTGCCAGGTGCACGGCGGCGGCGGCCATCGAGACGGTATTCGCCCCGATGGCGGTGCTGCTGCGGACTTCCTTGGCCACCGCGAAGGCGTGCTGAAAAAGTTTGTGCAGATGCACGCCCAGCGCGCCCGCCGCCTCCGCCTGCCGCACGGCATCCTTCATCTGCCCCAGAATCTGCGGTTCGCCCAGCACCATCGAATCCAGCCCGCTGGCAACCCGAAAGGCGTGCCGCACGGCATCCAGAGCCGACAGGCGGTATAAAAAGGGCGTCAGCGCCGCCGGTTCCAGTTGGTGATAGTCGGCCAGCCAGTCCAGGACGGCTTCGGGCTGTTCCGCCACGCAATAAATTTCGGTGCGGTTGCAGGTGGACAGAATGGCCGCCTCATGCACGGATTTTTGCCGCGTCAGGGCGCGAAGCGCCTCCGGCAGACGCTCGACCTGAAACGCCACCTGCTCGCGCATCGCCAGCGACGCGGAGTGATGATTGATGCCGAGCGTAAAAATTGCCATGAAATAAAGGCTGGTGAGGGAGCGGAATTATAGCATCCGCGCCGTAAGGCGGTTTTGCATGAAGCACGTATAATTCACGCTTCCTTGCTCTGGCCTTTCTCATGACGCCGCCTGTCTGGCTTCGACCGCTGCTCACCCGCAAGATGCTGATCTGCGTCTTTACGGGCTTTTCATCCGGTTTGCCGCTCTTTTTGCTCCTGCAACTCATGCCCATCTGGTTGAAGGAAGGGGGGCTGGACAAGGCGACGATTGCGCTGTTCGCGCTGGCGCAAATGCCGTTTGTCTGGAAATTTCTCTGGGCGCCCGTGCTGGATCATTACGTGCTGCCACTGGGGCGGCGGCGGGGCTGGATGGCGGCGATGCAGATCGGGCTGTTTTTCAGCATCGGCGTCATGGGGTTTTTCGATCCGTTTTTGCACTGGCAATGGGTGTTTGCGCTCTCCTGTGTGCTCGCCTTTCTGGCCGCGACGCAGGACATTGCCATCGACGCCTACCGGCGCGAAATTCTGTCCGAAGCGGAACTGGGGCCGGGTAATGCCGTGCATATCAATGCCTACCGTCTGGCGGGGCTGGTGCCGGGATCGCTGTCCCTGATTCTGGCGGAGACGATGCCGTGGAATCAGGTGTTCTGGATGACCGCCTGCTTCATGCTGCCGGGTCTGGCGATGTCGCTGATGGTGAAGGAACCTGTCATGGCCACACCGCCGCGCACACTGGAAGCCGCCATTGTGGAGCCGTTCAGGGAATTCATCGGACGGCAGGGCTGGAAGACGGCGCTGCTGTTTCTCGGCTTTTTGTGCCTCTATAAACTGGGGGATTCGCTGGCGACGGCGCTCTCTTCCGTGTTTTATCGGGAAATGGGCTTTTCCAAGCTCGATATTGGTCTGGTCGCCAAACACGCGGCGCTCTGGCCTGCCGTGCTTGGCGGCATGGTCGGCGGCCTGTGGATGGTGAAGCTGGGCATCAACCGCGCCCTGTGGCTGTTCGGCGCGGTGCAGTTGGGGACGATCCTCGGCTTTGCCTGGCTCGCCTGGCTGGGGCCGTTCCCGGAAGGCGGCATTACCCTGAGCAACCGGCTGGCGCTGGCATTGGTGATTTCCGCCGAATATCTGGGGGTGGGACTGGGCACGGTGGCGTTTACCGCCTTCATCGCCCGCGCCACGCATCCGGCCTATACGGCGACGCAGTTTGCGTTATTTACCAGCCTTGCCGCCGCGCCGCGCACGCTCTTGAGCGCGTCCGCCGGGAAACTGGTGCTGTGGATGGGATGGGTGAATTTTTTCCTGCTGTGCACACTGCTCGCCGTGCCGGGAATGCTGCTGCTCCTGAAGGTTGCGCCCTGGCGTCCCCCTCCGGACAAAAACAGCAGCAGCGAAATCAGATAGGCAGGCGCTGGCGCAGCGCTTGCCAGCCTTGCCAAAGCAGCGCGGCGCGGCGCGTCCAGCGCCAGAGGCGGGCGGGTTTTGCGGCCACCAGAATCGCCAGTGCCACGCCCACCAGAGCGGGGTGGCGCTTGACCCATGTCGTGCCCGCCTGCACCTGATCGACGACGGCGCATACCTGCGCCAGCGTGCGCCCCTGCGCGGCCAGCGTTTCCCGCTGCGCGGCGGCGCGGGCACGCAACATGCCGCGCTGTTCGCGCAGTTCAAGCAGACGGGGATTCATGTTCTGGTTCTCCCGACTGCCGCAGGCGCGCCGCATCCGTTCGCAATTCCGCCAGACTGGTTTTGAACAGGGGCGAGCCGCGCAAAAAAGCGGCGCGACCGGAGAGGGCGAAGCCGAGCGCCAGAACAAAAAACAGCAGACTGGATGCGCCCAACACCCACAAGCGGCTTTCCCAAAACAGCAGGGTCAAAAAAGCCACCAGCAACACCGCGCCAATGACCAGCGCGGCCAGCGCCAGAATCACCTGCGCCAAAGAGGCCACGAAGCGGATTTTTTCTTCTTCCAGCTCGTTGGCCAGCAGCGCCAGCCGGGTTCGCCCTGCGTCCAGCGCCTCCGCCAGCAGGAGGCGAAGATGCCGAAACAGCCCCGGCGCGGCCTGATTGGTCGCCATTCTGCGCTTAACGGCGACCGATGAGCACACCCAGCGCCACGCCGACGATGGCGGCGATGCTGACCGCCTTCCAGGGCTGGTCATGCACGAAATCGTCCGTCGCGCGCGCGCAGGCTTTGGTTTTGTCGAGCAGGATTTCTTCCGCATCTTCCAGACGCGCCTTGGCGTCTTTCAGACGGGCTTCAATCTTGACGCGGATGCCCGCAACCTTTTCACCGGCCACATCGGCGGTGCTGCGGAGAATTTCTTCAGCATCGGAAATGACCACTTTCAGGTCGGAGACCAATTTTTCCTTATTGACGCTGGCGGCAGTGCTGGTTTGAGACATGGGAAACCTCTTGTATGGAATAAAATGGGAGAAGAGCCTACAGGTTAGCCTGTTCGCCGCCCTAACGCAATCGTTCGTAACAATTTCGCCGCTTTTAGCGTTCCCTTTCCCCCAATTCGTAGTCGATCAGGAGGGGCGCGTGGTCGGAAAAACGCTGCGCCTTGTAGACGCTTCCCTGAAGCGCCCGGGCGGCGAGACTGGGTGTGGCGATCTGGTAATCAATGCGCCAGCCGACGTTTTTGGCCCACGCCTGCCCCCGGTTTGACCACCAGGTGTAGGCGGACTCGCCCGCGTCCGGGTACAGGCGGCGATACACGTCCACCCAGCCCGCTTCGTCGAGCATCCGGGAAAACCAGGCGCGTTCCTCGGGCAGAAAGCCGGAATTCTTCTGGTTGCTTTTCCAGTTTTTCAAGTCGATTGCGCGGTGGGCGATGTTCCAGTCGCCACAAAGGACGATTTCCCGCCCTTCGGCCCTCAGCGTTTGCAGGTGCGGATAAAACACGTCCAGAAAGCGAAATTTGGCCGCCTGCCGCTCAGGCGAGGAAGAACCGGAAGGCAGATACACCGAAATCACCGAGTAATCGGCAAAATCCGCCCGGATGTAGCGCCCTTCCGCGTCGAACTCGGAATGCCCCAGTCCCACATGCACGGCTTGCGGTTTGGCGCGACACCAAAGCCCGACGCCACTGTAGCCCTTTTTTTGCGCGGGATGGTAGTATGCGTGATACCCCGCCGGGGTTGCCATTGCGGGCGTCAGATCGGCCTGCTGCGCCTTCAGTTCCTGAAGGGCGATGACATCGGGAACATTGGCGCGCATCCAGTTTTCCGCGCCTTTTTGCCATGCAGAACGAATACCATTGAGATTCAGGGAAATAATGCGTAACATAAAGGGTCTATCTGAAAGTGTGGAGCAGGGATCGCCAAGGCGTCGCGACGGAAAACGACTGACATTTTGCGGCACAGCAACGTCTTGCCTCGTTTCGTTGTCCCGCAAAAGCGCCACGGTGGAAAGCCGCAAACGTAGCACAAATTATGCTTCTAATTCCACCCCTCTGAAAGAGAACTTGAACGGAAAGCAAGTGGCATGAATTTTCGCCATGAATTCATCGAATTCGCTGTAGAACATCAGGTGTTGCGTTTTGGCGCTTTCAAGACCAAGGCGGGACGACTGTCGCCCTATTTTTTCAACGCCGGCCTGTTCCATGATGGCGCGTCCGTGGCGCGTCTGAGCCAGTTTTACGCCCAGGCCATCCAGGCAAGCGGCCTGTCCTTCGACATGCTGTTCGGCCCCGCCTACAAGGGCATCCCGCTGGTGACGGGCATTGCCATCGCGCTGGCGGGGGCAGGATGCAATCTGCCGTTTGCCTATAATCGCAAGGAGGCCAAGGATCACGGCGAAGGCGGTACACTGGTCGGCGCGCCGCTGGTGGGTCGGGTGCTGATTGTCGATGACGTGATTTCCGCTGGCACCTCGGTACGCGAATCCGTGGCGCTCATCCGTGCCGCTGGCGCGACGCCGGCAGGCGTCGCCATCGCGCTGGATCGCATGGAGCGCGGTCAGGGCACACTTTCCGCCGTGCAGGAAGTGGCGCAAAATTACCAACTACCGGTGATCGCTGTCGCCAATCTTGAGCATCTGCTTGATTTCCTGCGCGACCATTCTGAACTGTCCGCCCATCAGGCGGCGATTACAAGTTATCGGAGTCAATATGGCGCCCTGTCTTAAAGGTTTTTTTCTGTTCGCGCTGGTCTGTAGCGCCAACGCGCTGGGGCAGACAAAATATGTTCCGCCGCTTCATCAACCGGGGCATGTGCTTTGTTGTACAGACGCTTCGGGGCAGCGAGCCTGTGGCGATATTTTGCCACGCCAATGCAACGGAAGGGCGTACAGCATTTACAACAGGGAAGGGGTGCGAATACGCGATATCGCTGCGCCCATTGCTTCGGAAGAAAAAGAACAGGAACGTCAGGTCGCAGAGATCAGGGAACGGGAAACGCGCGATCAAAAACGCCGGGAAACAGCCCTGTTGTCAACCTATGCCAGTCTTGAGGACATTGACAAAATGCAGGCACAGGCCGAAAGCGGTCTCAAAAAAGACATTGCCGAAGCGGAAGAGAAGACCGCCGATGCCCAAAAACGTTTACAGGACTTGCAGGAAACCGCCAAGCTCTATGAGGGCAAAACCATGCCCGCTGACCTCAGCAGCAACCTGCAAAACGAGGAAATGCAGGTCAAGTACCAATCCGAGCTTATCCGGCTCAAAAAGCGGGACTTGAAGGAAGTTCAGCAAAAATACGCGACCGACAAGCGTCGTTACAAAGAGATTACCCGTCAGAAAAACCCCTGAATCGCGTTCTGTCTGCCTGTGATAGCGGTTCCCACAATTTTCTGTTCGTAGTGTGAGCCAGCCTCTCCTCCCGTTCGTGATGAAGCCCTGTCGAACCACGCCCTTCGACAGAGCTTCAGGGCAAACGGGTGGATGAATTATGGTGGGAATCGCCTATAGAAGGATGCGGCAGGAGCGCGGGGTTGCCGCGCTCCTTTTTTACAGCTTTTTCTTCAGCAACGCATTCACCTGCTGCGGATTGGCCTTACCTTTCGCCGCCTTCATCACCTGCCCCACCAGGGCGTTGAAGGCTTTTTCCTTGCCTGCCCGGTATTCGGCAACATTGGCGGGATTGGCGGCCAGTACCTCGTCGACCAGGGTTTCGATCGCGCCACTGTCGGTAATCTGTTTCAAGCCCTGCCGGTCGATGATTTCGTCGGCGCTTTGTCCTTCGCCTGCCCACAGCGCCTCGAACACTTTTTTGGCGATGGCGTTGGAAATGGTGTTGTCGGCGATGCGGGCGACGAGGCCGCCGAGTTGTTGGGCGCTGACGGGGGCGGCGGCGATGTCCCGGTTTTCCCGGTTCAAACGCGCCGCCAGATCCACCATCACCCAGTTGGCGCAAAATTTGGCGCTTGGCTTGCCCGCGACCTTGACAGCGGCTTCAAAATAATCCGCTGTTTCCAGCGCCGCCGTCAGCGCGCCAGCATCGTAGGCGGAAAGGCCGTAGTCGGCGATGAAACGCGCTTTTCTCGCCTGCGGCAACTCCGGCAGACGCTCGCGGGTGTGTGAAATCCAGTCGGCGGAAATGACCAATGGCAGGAGGTCGGGGTCAGGGAAATAGCGGTAGTCGTGGGCGTCTTCTTTTGTTCGCATGGCGTGGGTTTCGCCGCTCGCCGGGTCGAACAGTACTGTGGCCTGCTGGATGCTGCCGCCCTCTTCCAGCGTCTCGATCTGCCAGCGAATTTCGTATTCGATGGCTTCCTTGAGATAGCGAAAGGAGTTGAGATTCTTGATTTCGCGCCGCGT
>JAITNI010000187.1 GCA_031290535.1 Zoogloeaceae bacterium | reverse complement strand
CAAGGAGTTCCTGCGCGATGTCCTCGCCATTTTTCAGGCGCTCCTTGTAGTCAAGCACCCGCCGCACAAAAAGCTGGTGTACGCGGGAATGCGCCTTCAGGTAAGGATAGCCCGCCTCTTCCAGCATACTTTCTTCAAAACCAAAATGGGATTCAGTGTAGTCAATCGCGTCATTCAACACCGAAGCAAGCCGGGTTCTTTTTTCCGCGCCCTTGGTCTGCATGATGTCATAAATTTCATTGATGTAGTCGACAATACGCAAGTGCTGTTTGTCGATAACTTCAATGCCAACGCTTAAGCTGTCGTTCCATGCAATGCGTGCCATTTTAGAATGTCTCCTTCAGGGAAAGTGGGCTTGAAATCTGTCTATTCTAGTGCATTTCGGAAGGGCTTCCAAGCAATTGGCGGATAAAGGCACGATTGGGCTTGGCTTTTCGGCGAAACTGGGCTACAAAACAGTTATTCCTCCACCCATAACGACGACAAGGCGGAACACCAGAAAAGGGGACTTTGATGCCCCTCGTTGTGCGCGGACACGCAAAGTCCCCGCGCCACACGTCAAAAAAGGAGGCGTTATGTTGTCGCTAAAAGACTGTCTTGATTTTTGCGACCTTGATTTTGGTGAAGTTGAGGCCGTTGCCGAACACGAACATCTTCCTGTCATCGTCGCGGCGGAGCTGAGCCACGCCCTGCTGAAAACGCCGGAAGGCGTCTGTTGCCTGCACTGCATGGTACTGGACAATATCAATCAGGCGGTGGCGGAAGGCGACCTTGACAAGGTCATGCGCTGCCATCTGGCCTATCAGCATCTGGAAGCGCGTTATCCCATGTCCCAACAGGCGCATTAAGCTGCCACACCACAAAACCGGCCTCGCCGGTTTTTTTATGGGAACAAACAGCGGCTCGCCTGCGCCGACATGGCGGCGAGCACCTGGTCGGCAGTGCCGATGGCCGGAGCCAGAGCCAGCTTCAGGGTGGGATACTCCCTTTGCAGGCGGGTGACTTGCAAGGGTAATTTCTTTTTCAGATGAGCGCCCTGGGCGATGAACATCGGCAGCACGGTGATGGTCTGAATATTCGCTTGTGCCAGTTCCGCCACCCGGCTGGCGAGGTCGGGCGACATGAATTCGAGAAAGGCGGTTTCTACCCGGCAGGCGGGGTGCGTGGCTCGCACCTGATCGCGCACGGTCAGGAGCGGCGCGGCCCATTCCGGGTCGCGGGCGCCGTGGCCGAGCAGAATCAGGGCGGGGGATAAGGATATGGAAGCGGACATAGAGGCAGACATGGGGGCGTATTTTACGCCACAGCCGCCTTGGCTTCTACGGACACCAGCGCCTTGGCTTCATTGAAATCGCGGCTGAACCCACTCGCGTACAGGCAGCAAACCAGCTGGTGCGCCAGCGGCAAAGGCAGCGGCAGATTGTCGTCCAGCACGCGGCGCGTCCATTGCGCGGTACTGCGGGCATCGGCGGCTTCCGGCAGATAGGGGAGCGATTTGATGCTTTCGTGCTCGCCTTCAAACAGGGTGCGGCAGGCGTCGTCCTCAATCAGTTCAATGCGCGGGCGGCGCAGGGGATTGGCGAACGGCTCGCCTTCCGTGGCGCGCAAAAGCAGGGCGCGTTGTCCCCGCCGCTGCAAGACCTCCCGCATTCTGTCCAGATAGTCGGGATGTGTGGCCGCCGCCACCAGAACGCCCTGACTCTGGAACGGGTCAAGCATCTTGACGAGACTGTGGGCGCAATTACGCAGCCCCAGACGGGCACGCAGCAAAAGCTGGCTCGACAGTCCCGGCGACAGCGCGGGCAGCGGCACAAAAGCGAGGCCCTGCCGGTCAATCTGCTGCTGCGCCTCAATGAGACTCGCCGCTGGCATCAACCCCAGTTCACGAAACACATGCGCCGACGTGACGCGCCCAAAACCTTCCAACAAACCATGCACCAGCACTGGCACGCCAAAGCGTTGCAGCAGGAGCGCCAAAAGCGGCGTCAGGTTCGCGCCCTTGCGCGCGCCGTTGTAGGAAGGGAGCACCACGGGGCGAATTTCCGTCGTGGGCCGCGCCAGCGAATAGGTGCGGCTTTCGAGAGCGGCCAGAAAACCGGCCATTTCTTCGGACGACTCGCCTTTCATCCGCAGGGCGATCAGAATCGCCCCCAGTTCCAGATCGGGCACGCCCCCATCCAGAATGGCGGCATAGAGGTGTTCCGCCTCAATGGCAGACAGGGAACGCGCACCCGCCGCGCCGCGCCCGATTTCCTTCAAGGACTGGATAAAATTCATGGGGGGTCTCTGGGGGGATGGCGTGTGGTGCAGGGTACTAGCAATGGCTGTGCCAGAAAGATTGATTTTCAGGCCCGTCTGGCACTGGAGCGTTGAAGGGCGATATAGTCATTCCCGTAAATAATTGCACAATCCCGGCAGTTCCTTCTCCCCAAAGGGGAGGAACAGACGCTTTCCCGCTGAAGAAGCGTAGGAATTATTTTTGAGAACATCTATATTTTCAGCGGAACCGCTGCCTCCGCATTGAGCCGCATTGACCTTTAGCGGCCTTTGGCCCCTTCTTCCCGGAGGGGAGAAAGAATTGCAAACCGGCGTTTTCACGTTGGCGAATTGGCGTGCGACTTTGTCAGGAAAAAACGCTCTGCTGCACTTCACGCAGGAGGTGTTGAAAAAGCCGACTTGCCAGCGTGCGCCATTTCGTCCTCAAAATGCGCCAAAACGGTGCGCTCAAAAATGTCCCGCGCCAGCGCGGGGCATTTTTATTGGCACGGAACAGATCGCTCTATTTGATACGCCGCAGATGCGAGCGTCCGCCGCCATTTCCCGCGCTGCCGCCATTGACGGGGGGCGGCGCATCGGGCGGAAGGGGCGGTTCGGGCAGTTTTTGGGCCGCCTCCGGGGACAAAACTGCTTCCACCTCAAAACTCATCGCCGCGCCATTTTCGCGGGCGTAAATGGCCGCCACCCGTTCAATGGGTACAAACAGTTCGCGGGCGACGCCGCCAAAGCGGGCGTGAAAATGAATGGCCTCGTTCGTCATTTTCAGGTTCTGCGTGGCTTCCTGGCCGATGTTGAGGACAATCTGCCCGTCCTTGACAAACGCTTTGGGTACCTGGCAGCTCGCATCCACGGCCACCATCAGGTAGGGCGTAAAACCGTGGTCGTTGCACCATTCCCAGAAGGCGCGCACCAGATAGGGTTTTGTGGATGGCAGCGCGGCAGAAGACGGTTGATCGCTCATTATTTACGCATCGCTTTTTCAGACGGGGTCAGCGCGTCGATGAAACCCTGCCGACTAAAAATGCGCTCGGCGTATTTCATCAGCGGCGCGGCCGCCTTGCCCAGATCAATGCCATAGTGGTCGAGCCGCCACAGCAGGGGCGCGACGGCCACATCGAGCATGGAAAACTCGTCGCCCAGCATGAATTTTTGCTTGCTGAAAATGGGCGCCAGCTCGGCGAGCCGCGCCGCGATTTCCTTTTTCGCCTTGTCGGCGAGTTTGGGGGTGTTTTTTTCGATGGGTTCGATGAACGCAAAAATTTCCCGTTCCATGCCGGAGAGCAG
>JAITNI010000253.1 GCA_031290535.1 Zoogloeaceae bacterium | reverse complement strand
CGGGGCGACACGGCCTCCAGACCGCTCTTGGCCGCAGGGTTTTTGGCGCGACTGATATAACAGGGAGCCACGCCCAGCTTGACCGCCACGGCGCGGGCGCTGCCCAGATCAACAATCGCCCGGTCAAGCAGGGCGCGCCAGTCGGGGGCTTCGCCTGCGAGGGATGGTGCGTTATTTGTCATGTTGCGTGACCTCCTCATGCACCGGCTCAATCAGGTACAGCCCGCCCTCATTCGGGTCGAATACCGCCAGCGGGCGGCAGACAATGGGCGGCTTCGGGAGGCCGAAGCGCAACAGGCGATATGTGGGCACAAGCCGCGCCCGCTTGCCCTTTGCCGGACGTTCCCCGGCCTGCCTGCCGCTCGCTTCCTCCGCCACAAATCCGGCAGCTTCCAGCGCCGTGAGGTATTTTTGGGCGGTGTTTTGGGAGACCGGTGCGGCATCCGTGCTGGCATGTGCGGCCAGTTCGGCAAGCGTCAGCGGGCGATTGAGGATTCTCAGCGTGCGCCAGATTTGTTCCTGCCTTGCGCCCATCGTGATGCGGGAACCGTCCTTTTTTACGCGGGGGGCGTCAATGCCTTCGTCTTTTTCGAGACGCCAGAGGGCAAGCGGTTTTTTCGCTGTCTTCAGCAACAACGGGGTGACAATCCCGGCTTTTTCAAGGGCGCGGAGATAGGCGCGGATGGTCGCCAAGGCAATCCCGTCGCGTGATTCCATCGGAATGTTCGCCCGCACATCGGGAACAGAAAACCCGACATCGTAATGCTGTGCAAGCCTGATCGCTTCCCAGATCAACTGGCGCGGCCCCTTGCCTTGCGGCAGGTGGTAAGTGGGTAGGCGGCTCATGATTTTTTAACCTCCTCTTTTTTGCGAAAATCCCGCGCCGCCGGAGATTCGCCGGTGTAGAGCGGGCGATTGCCCCATAATTCCGGGCTGACCGTTTTCCAACCCTCGACGGCGGCGGCTTCCGCAATACCCGCCAGATTGACCGCCACGCGCCGCACCGACCCGTTCGCCAGCGCCACCAGCCGCGCCTGCATCGCATCGGAGAGCGTCACGCCGGGGCAGTAAATGCGAGCCAGTTCAGGGATGTCCGCCGCCGCCACCGGGGCGGCAGGAACCCACGCCAGCACCCGGCTATGGAAGCGCTCCCAGCGGTTGAGCTTTTTGGGGAGCAGCTCCTCGCCCACCACGATCACTGGCGACTGGCTCATTTCGTACAGGTCGCGGGTGAGTTCGACCAGACTATCGGACTTCGCGCAGTGGTCGAATTCGTCAATGATGAGCGGGCGACCGGAGGCGGAAAGCTGCTGCGTCGCCATGTCCAGCATCTTGCTCACCGAACCGGGGGATTTGCCGTTCGGCGTGGCCAGCCCCATCTCAATCAGGATGTTTTCCAGCAGGGACTTGCGGCCCCACACCGAACGCATCTGAATGTAATAGGCTCGGAATTCATTGCCGATGGCCGTCAGCGCTGTGGTCTTGCCAAACCCCGCCGGGCCGTACAGACAGGCCAGCCCCGGCAGGCCGGACTGCCGCGCCAGCAGATGCTCCATCGTCACGCGGACGAGGGATAAATTGCGAATGGAGGCGATATGCTGCATAATAAAACTCCCTTGGATGAATTTCGGGTCGCGCTGTTCTAGAGTGCGGCCCGTTCTTTTGCGGCCTCAGGGGTGAGAACCGCCCGTTGTTGAAAACGTCTCGCCTCGGCGCGGTATTGCGCCGAGGTCTGATACTGCTGATGCCACGAGGCTTCTGTCTCCAGAACCGGCTCGCCCACCAGAATCCGCCGGTTAATTTCCTGCCACTCGGCATAGTTTTGCGCCGGGTCGCGCTCGGTGCGGGAGATAAAATCGGGTACGCATGCCTCCCCTCGCCCGCCTGCGGGAACAGGACAGGGGGAGAGGGGCAAGGGTTCTTCCACCACTCTGGCCGCGCCCAGAGGAATCTCCAGTACCGTCGCGCCTACCATCATTTTTCCGTCGGGAATCCGTATCGACGCGCCTTCCAGCGTGTTGGTCATCTCCGCCCGGACTTCTTCAAGATGGGCATTCACGCGCCGCAAGCGGCCTTTTACCCGCCGTTCGTGGTCGTGTTCGCGGGCGGTCAGTACGCCCTGAAACCACGGGCGGCGGTTGCCGTTGATTTCGGCGGTGGTAATAAACCGGCCTTCCGGCGTGTAGAGCCACACCTTGCTGGCGTCGTGCAGGTCGTATCCCACAAGAACCTTGTCGCCGTGGAATTCCGCCATGTCCCTTGAAAAATAGAGGTTGCTGAAAATCGACACCTCGCCACGCCGCACCGTCCGCAGTTCGCGGGGGCGGAAGGCAGTCTCGAAATCCGCCGCGTCGTCAGGCCGTACCGGCTCCCAGCCGCCTGCGACAAAATCGCCCCACTTTTGCGCGGGCGTCATTTTTGAAAGTGAGCGATGCGGGCTGTGGTTGTATTCCTCCACCGTCTCGGCACAGAATTTAATAAATTCGTTCCAGCCCAGCACCGTGCGGAGGGCATCACCATTTTTTAACGCCTTGCGGGTGAGCTTGAACTGGGCAAGGCGCTCTTCCCTGTCCATGTCTCGACCCATGTAGGCGTCCAGTTTTTTCGCGGCGGTGACCCACACCGTCTTGTGTGAGCGCTCAATGCCGCCCCGCGACTGTGAGGCGTAGGGCAGGGAATTAACCATTTGCGCCCCAAGGTAGCCCAGAATCCCATACGATTCATCGGCAAGCCGTTTGTTTTTGAACCCCTTGCCGTTATCCACATAAAAAACGCTCAAAATCCCGTGGGAATAGACCGCGCAGCGCAGGGCGTCGGTAACGGAATTGGCGGATTCAGAAAGCGCCACCGACCAGCCCACCACCCGGCGTGTCGCCAGGTCAATGATGGTCGTGATTTCCGGGCGGAATGGGCGGCCATGAATCGGATGCAATACCTCGGCGTCAAAGGTATGCCCATCCGCTGACCAGACATCATTGGGTCTCAAAACTGAATAATCCTGCCGCACAAAGGGCTTGATGCTCTTCAATTCCAGCGGCCCCATGCGCCCGGTCTCGCGGGCTACAGCACCCAGCTTGCCGAGCAGGCGGCGCGCTTGATGGATGGAACAGGGTACCGCACGGCCTGAAGCCGCGCAGTCTTTGACAAAATCGCGGTAGGCGTCGGCCAGAGAGGGCTTTTGCGGGCGCTGGAACCAAGGTAAAAAATCGTTCGCCCACGGTGGGACGGACATGTCTTTTTGCGGGGTTTTTGGCGCAAGATCGTCGGCTGCCAGCCATGTCTTGAGCGATCGCGGGCAGGGATAACCGTTGCCCTTCCTGCCCCGATTATCCCGCGCCATTTTCAGCATACGGGTTGTGGCTTCGTCCAGTGTGCCAGTTTTCGCGGCGGTGAGCAGATAATGCAGGGCCGCTTTTTGCGAGCACTGCGCTTCTGCCATCGTCCGCTTGATCGCGGCACGGACGCCCAGACGGGCATCGCGTTCGAGACGCTGTTTGTCGGTAAGCGCCTGATCGATGCGGAGAACGGAGGGGGTGGCGAGGGTCTCGCCTACAACTGGCAGGGCGGCAGCGATTTCGCGCTGGCGCAGGGCTTTTTGCGTTTCCAACGGGAGCGCGGTTGAGGAGTATTCGGATCGACTCCCCCCCGGCCCTCCTTTTGAGGGTACCTTTGTCGAAGGCCACGAACAGCGGACGGCCATGTCTCGCACCCGGCGTTCTGTTTTGGGCAGGCCCGGCAAGTTGAGCGAGGCCAGTTCTCCAGCGGAATAGCTGTGTTTCATTATTTTTATCTCTTTCTTGGCTCAGGCTTCATGCCAAGCAAAATCGCGGCGCGATGCGACATCCCTCTTTTCCCGAAACTCCTGCCGCGCAACAAGTCAATGACCTGAAAGCGCCCAATACCGAAACTTTTCGCCCAATGTGACTGACAAATTCCATTGTCGACAAACCACTGGCGGGCAGTTTCCGGCGTTTGCGGATATGACAAAGCGGGGTATTGGCGCTCTTTTTTCATGGTTCGGACGTGGTCATATGTGTTTTCATGGCGACCCCGTTCAGTAGCCTTTTTTGAGCCAGACGGGCGGGTCGAGGGGAATGGCGGCGCGTTCCTTCAGGGCGGCGGCGTTGAGCGCGTCGGTTGCCGCCAGCACAGCCCGTTCCGCCGCCAGCTTTTGCTCGATCAGGGCGTCGAGGGTGGGGGTCGTTTGCGCCCGAAGCCCCGTGTTTGACAGGGAATGCCCTTCGACAAGCTCAGGGCGAACGGCGTTCCCCTCGGCCAGCGCTCTGGTTTGCGGATACTTGCCGTTGACAATCAGCGACACCGAAGTTCGGGAAACCCGGCAAAAGCGGGCGATGTCGGCCAGACTGACGCCCAGGGCGTGCTGGCGGAAGATTTCTTCAGTCACGGCGGGCGTGATCTTCACATGCCCTTTCTGATGCATTTCCAGCAGGCCGATGTAGCGCCAGGTGGTATTCACCTGCTTAAGCACCACCTCCATGCCCTCCGCCAGTTTGGCGACGGACGCCTGCATGGCGGCAAGGGAGACCTCCAGCCGGGGCGAACGCGCCACGGCGGACGGCAGCGCGTCCCGGCTTCGCAACGCCGCTTCCATCTGGTTGAAGGCGTCAATGTATTTTTCTTTCCATTGCGCGGCTTCCTTGCCCATGTCGCGG
>JAITNI010000251.1 GCA_031290535.1 Zoogloeaceae bacterium | reverse complement strand
GACTGGATGCGGGTCATTTGCCGGAAGACCAGCCGGCCCAGATTGACGCGCTCTCCCGGATGTATCCCCCCGCCTCGGATGATTTTAGCGATCAGGGGGAAGACGATGCCGCGTCACGCGGAGAAGAAAATCCGCCAGACATTCTGGAAGCCTCCCGCGCCATTGGAACCCTGACGGGTGATGACCCCCTTCCACAGGACGTGATTGACGCGGATTTGTTACCGGTCTTTCTGGAAGAAGCGGTCGTGCTGGTCGAGGGGTTTTATGCCCAGATCAAGTCCTGGCGCGCCGACCGATCCAGCGATGCGCCGTCGCGCACACTGGCGCGTATTTTGCACACCTTCAAGGGCAGTTCCCGCATGGCGGGGGCTTTGCATCTGGGGCAATTCACGCAAGAGGTGGAAACCCATGTGCGGCAACTGGCAGAGCGTGGTGAGGAAATCAGCGATCAGGGTCTGAACGGGATTCAGGCAGCCTGTGATGTCGTGGCGCAAGTTGTGGCTTTTTATCAGGCAGGCAATCACGAGTCCGCGACGCAGTTGTTGCAGCAAAAACTCGCCGCGTTCCCTGCTTCGGCGGCGTCCGCGACGCCCGCCTTTGCGTCAGAACCCGAATTTGCGTCTGCCCCCGAACCCGTGCCCGTGAACGACGTGCCCGAATCTGCGCCAACGCCGGTTACGGCGACTGGAGCGGCGGATACCTTGGACGCCAGTCTGCTGCCTGTCTTTCTGGAAGAGGCGGTAGAGCTGGTCAACGGGTTTTATACCCAGATTCAGGTCTGGCGAGCCAACAAATCCAGCAACGAGCCTGCGCACGCGCTGGCGCGTATTCTGCACACCTTCAAGGGCAGTTCCCGCATGGCGGGGGCGATGCGTCTGGGGCAATTCACGCACGAAGTGGAAAGCCGGGTGGATGAATTGTCCACGCTTGACGTCGTGACGGATAGCGATCTGGACGAAATCGAAGCCGCCTGCGATATCATGGCGCGGGTTATGGAAGCCTATCAGGCGGGCGATTTCGATCTGGCGCACCAGTCTTTTGGCAATGTTCCGGCGGCGGCAAAAGTGACGCCTGAGACCCCCAAAGCGACGCCAGCGCCCCCCTCAAAAAAAGCGGCGACAAAATCCAAATCCGCGCCTGTCCCGAATGCCACGCCAGAACCCCCTCCCGCACAGGCTGTCGCGCCGGAACCCCTTCCTGCACAAGCCGCCGCGCCCGAACCTGCGGCTCCGGAAGCCGATGCGGGTCAGCGCGCCATGCTGCGGGTGCGCGCCGATCTGGTCGACCGGCTGGTCAATGAGGCGGGCGAACTCTCGATTGCCCGCGCCCGGATTGAAGGGGAAATGCGCGAACTCAAGGATTCCCTGCTCAATTTGACGGATAACGTTATCCGCCTGCGCCACCAGTTGCGGGAAATCGAAATTCAGGCGGAAACCCAGATTCAGGCGGGCACGGACGATGAGTCCAAAGTGGATTTCGACCCACTGGAACTTGACCGCTTCACGCGCTTTCAGGAATTGACCCGCATGATGGCCGAGTCGGTCAACGACGTGAGCACCGTGCAGCAGAATCTCCTGAAAAATCTGGACGACGCCAACGCCGCCATCATCGCGCAGGCGCGGCTGAATCGCGGCCTGCAACAGTCCCTGATGGGCGTGCGGATGGTGCCGTTCGACAGCCAGAGCGAGCGCTTGCAACGTCTGGTGCGCCAGGTCAGCAAGGAACTGGGCAAACGCGCCCATCTGGAAATTCAGGGCGGTCAGGTGGAAATGGATCGTTCGGTGCTGGAAAATGTCTTTTCGCCGCTCGAACACATGGTGCGAAATTCCCTGGCGCACGGTCTGGAAGACGCGAAGCAGCGGCGGGCGCTCGGCAAGCCGGAAATCGGCCAGATTCGCATTTCTGTGACGCAGGAGGGCAACGAAGTTGTTCTGGCGCTTTCCGACGATGGCGCGGGGCTGGACATGGCGCGCATTCGCGCCAAGGCGGAAAAAAGCGGCCTGATCGCGCCGGGTGAGCCGGTTGAGGAACAACGGCTGATGGGCTTTATCTTCCAGACCGGTTTTTCCACGGCCACCAAGGTTTCCCAGGTGGCGGGACGCGGTGTCGGCATGGATGTGGTCAAAACCGGTATCGCGTCTTTGGGCGGGCGGATTGAAGTCGTCACCGAAGCGGGCAAGGGTACGACGTTCCAGCTTTACCTGCCGCTCACGCTGGCGGTAACGCAGGCGGTACTCGTCAGGGTGAGTGGGCGCGTCTACGCCATTCCCTCGGCGATGGTGGAACAGGTGATGGAGGTTCGCGAAAAACCCCTGCGCGAAATCCGCGAGCGGGGCGAGGCGATTTGGCAGGATGGACGCTATCCGTTCCATTATCTGCCGCATTTGTTGGGCGACCCTGAGGCCCAGCAGGAACAGCGCCGCCTGTACTGGATTTTGCTGCTGCGTTCCGGCGCGCAGCGGGTTTCAATCCTGATTGACGACATGATCGGCAATCAGGAAGTTGTGGTCAAGAATATCGGGCCACAGATGGCGCGGGTGGTCGGTATCGCGGGCACGACGGTGCTGGGCGATGGCGAGGTGGTGCTGATTCTGAACCCGGTGGCATTGGCGACGCGCCTGCCGACCCTCGTCGCGCAAACGCAAAAAGCAGCTTTGTCCACGCCCACGCTGGCGACACGCCAGCCCACCGTGCTGGTGGTGGATGATTCCCTCACGGTGCGTAAAATCACCCAGAAGCTGCTGGTGCGCGAAGGCTATCAGGTGGAGCTTGCCAAGGATGGGGTCGATGCGCTGGAACATCTGGTCGATCTGGTGCCCGACGTGATCTTGTCCGACATCGAAATGCCGCGCATGGATGGTTTCGATCTGGTGCGCCACATCCGCGCCGATGGTCGTCTGGACAAGGTGCCCGTCATCATGATTACTTCCCGCACGGCGGAAAAACACCGCAATCACGCGCTGGAAGTCGGAGCCAATC
>JAITNI010000027.1 GCA_031290535.1 Zoogloeaceae bacterium | reverse complement strand
CGCCAGTCAGGGCGTTCAAGAGCGGCAGTGTGGCGATCAACACGCCTGCGCCGACGAGTTCCTCAATCCACGCCGTTCTGTTCCGACGCAGCAGCGCATGGACGAGGGAAGCGGCCCAGACCGTGAAAAAGACCTGGATTTCCCATTCATTACGCTGCGGCAGATCGGCGGGAATCAGGCGGCTGGCCCAGAAATACGCGCCGATGGCAACGAGCAGCCCGCCGATGCCCACGACATTGAAGACTTCCACGATTTGCTGGCCGAAGGGGATGTGACCCGGTTTTTCCCGTTTTTTGGCGCGTGCGACGCTCCACATCACCATTCCGCTCGCCACCATCAGCGAACCGCCAACGCCCGCCAGAAACAGCAGCCAGCGCGGGAGGGAGGAGGCGAAAAAGCCCCGGTGCAGCATGATGAAGACATTGGAAATCGTCTGCACAGTGGAGGGCGATTGCGACGCGGCGACCTCCAGCGGCGCGCCGCTGACGCCGTCAAAACGCAGGGTTTGCGTGGTGCGTCCCTCGGCGATGCTGCCGCCCGCCATGTTTTGACGCAGTTCGATGATGGCGTTGCGGTCGCCGGGATTGGTGATCGCAATCGAACCGACCGCCCGGTCTGGCCAGACGGCCTCGGCCTGCGCCAGCAGCGGGGCGAGGTCGGTGAGCGGGGCGCGTTCGCCGGAAGGTGGTGTTGGCGGGGTCGTCATCCGTCCGCGCATTTCCTGCATGTAGGCACTGTTGCCGCCGCTATAAACGCTGGTGATCGCGCTGGGAATCAGCATATTGCCGAGCAGCAGCAGCCCGGAAAAAGTGATGACAATGTGGAACGGCAGCGACAGTACGCTGCTGGCGTTGTGCGCGTCGAGCCAGGAGCGCTTGCCCTTGGCGGGACGGAAGGTGAAAAAATCCTTGAAAATCTGGCGATGCACGATTACGCCGCTGATGAGCGCCACGAACATGAACATCGTGGCGATGCCGACAATCCAGCGTCCCGTGCTGCGTTCCAGACCATACAGTTCAAAGTGGAAACGATATAAAAAGTTGCCTCCCGCCGTTTCGCGTCCGACGAGTTTTTCGCCGGTGGCCGGGTCAAGCACGACACGCGGCCCGCGCCCGCCGCCACCGCCGCCGCCCTGCTGTGCGCGGCTCTGTTGTCCGGCCTGCTCGCCGCCATTGCCGTTGTTGTTTCCATGCTCATTGCCTTGGCGCAACATCTGTCCGTCGTCTGCGCTTTCCTGACGGGGAGTGCGTTGCCGTGTGCCGTCACCGCGTTGGCGATCGCCGGAGAATGCGCCGTCGCCGCGTGAGCGCCCCCCCGAAAATGCGTCGCCGCCACGCGAGCGACCGTCAGACCCCGTTCGTTGGTCGAAAAAGCCGTCGTTTTGCGCGAGCATCATGCGCGTCGCCGGACTTTCCTCGCCGGACAGCCCCACCTTCATGAAGCCGCCTTGCTGACCTTCCTGAAACACGCTCCGACGCAGCGTGGTCTCCGCGCCGTCGTTCATGCTTTCCTGACGTGGCGGACGCTGCCATGCGCCTTCAGTCCCTTCCTGACGCGGCGGACGCTGCCAGCCGCCTTCCTCCCCTTCCTGCCGGGGCGGGCGTTGCCGCGTCCCGTCGCCACGGGCGCGGCCTTCGCGTCGGGCGTCGTCGGACGCGGGGCGCTCGCTTCCGGCTTCGTCGCCCTGCGCCTGACGGGAACGGCCCTGGCGTCCTTCCTGAGACTCGCCCCGATGTGCGGTCTCCGCGCCGTCTGTTCTTTCCTGACGCGGCGGGCGTTGCCCTGTGCCTTCGCTTCCTTCCGGTCGGGAGGGACGCTCGCCCCGCGCCTCGGGGGCGGTTGTTTTTTGCGCGAGGGCGTCGGGCGCGCCGGACGATTCGCCGCCGCGTCTGCCGCCTTCGTCTCTGCCATGCTCGCCCCGGCCATTTTCACTCCGGGCTTCAGGGCGTTCCCTTTGTTCTGAATATTCCGTGCCGTTTTCTGCGCGGGCGCGTCCGCCTTCGCGGGCAAATCCTTCCGGCGCGTTTTTCACGCCGTCTGCGGTGTCCCCTGTGGGGCGAGAAAATCCGCCTTCGCCGCCGCGCTCCGCATGGTTTTCCCGGTTTCCAGCGCCTTGTCCCTGTCCTTGCCCACGTTCGCCTGCGGGCTGTTCCCTGCCGTTTGCGCCCCATGAGAGGCCAAGCGTCGGGTTGCGCGGACTGGGCAGCGTGATCGTCCATTGCGTCGCGTCGGCGGCTTCCTGTTGCAGCACCTGCAAGGCGCGGTCAAGAGCGAGGGAAGAACGGTTGGCGCGGTGCAGTTCCGGCTGCATCCAGAAAGTGATTTCGTTGCGAAAGAAGGACAGTGTGCCGGTCACAAAAATGGCGAACAGCAGCCATCCCAGCACCAGCCCCGACCAGGTGTGCAGCCAGGACATGGATTGGCGCACGCCGCGTGCTTGATCGAATCTCATAGGGTCACTCCTTGCGCGACGTTCTGCGCCGCGAATTGCAGCCACACCCAAAAAATCATGGCGGGAATCGCCAGTCCCAGCGCGGCCCGCAGCAGTGTGGCGGTTGAAAAAACCCAGATTACGGCCAGCAGATACACGATAAACGCCAGCATGATGGCCAGCGTCACTGCGTCGGGCAGCGAGGACAATGGCAACCCTGCCGCCAGCGCTGCCGCGCCCAGCAGGGCAAGACCATAGCCGCCGCCGACTGCCAGCAAAATCCGCAGGCCGACGTTGACGCCTGGGCGTCGGTCGAGAGGGGAGATGTAATGGATGACTCTTTTCATTGCGTCATAGACTCCGGTTTTGTGTTGAACCCGTGCCTGAAAAGCCAGACCGGGCAGAAATCACCGTATGTTGATCGGATGGAAATCAGGGAAAGTCAGCATTATAAACGGTAATGAAAACAATTCTTCTTTGTAGTGGTTGGGAACAATTGCAACGAGATGCAAATTTTGTAAAAGGTCGGGCTGGCCTTTGTAGGGAGACCGAAAATTTGTGACCGCTTTGTCGCCCCCTTTTCCCCGGAGAGGAGGAAAAAGGGGCGGCAAGCAGGGGCAGGCCCGTCAGCCGGTCAGAACGAAACCGTGTAGGTGACGTAGAAGGCGCGACCCGGTTCGTTGTAGGTGTGCGCGCCCGCGCCGGTGGTGACGACGCGATCGGCCAGATTTCCGCTCGCCGCGTTACCCGACGCCAGACGTTCAGCCCGCTTGATCTGGCGATCGCCCAGATTGGTGATGCCGAAACCGAAGCGCTGGTTCTTGTTGAACTCATAGGTGCCATTGACGCCAAAGATCGCGTAGGAACCGCGTTCGCGGCGGGCGTCGCCGACGATCGGGTAGCCGTGATAGCTCATCGTGCGCGGCTTGCGGCGACCATACAGCGTACTCGTCAGTTGCATCGAAAATTCCGTCGACACGCGCCATTGCAAGGTGCTGTTGAGCGTGTACTTCGGGACGATGGAAAGCGGCTGATCGGTCTCCTTGTTATGATTCTTGAGCATCCAGGTGAGATTGTTAATCAGCTTCAAATCCTTGCCGTTCGTGCCGAGCAGGGGCACGTTGAAGCTGCCTTCAAAACCCTTGACGATGGCCTTGCCCGCATTCGCCCATTCAAAGTCGATCAGGTGGGTGACGTCCGTCACATCCGTCAGGGCATCGGAGACAATGCGGTTCTTGAAGTCATTCTGGAAGTAGGCCAGACTGCCATCCCAGCCGCGCTGGTTATTCCAGGCGAGGCCGACTTCCTTGTTGACGCTGATTTCCGGCTTCAGGTCTGGATTGCCCCGAACCGTACAATCATACGAATCGGCAGGCAGACCCAGACCGTTATACGGACACGATCCCCCAAGGCCCGAAGCGTAGTTCGGCGAGGTCTGGTAAGGGGTGGGCGCTTTGAACGCCCGTGCCACGCCGCCCTTGAGGGTGAACCCGCCCCCCAGTTCATAGAGCGCGTTGAGACTGGGACTCCAGTTGTTTCCAAAACGGTTGTGATGGTCAAAGCGCAGCCCCGGCGTCAGGATGAAGGCGTCGGTGAGGGCGATGTTGTCTTCCACAAAAAAAGCGTTGATGTTGCTCTTCATTTCGACCGATTCGGGCGGGGTTGTGGTGGTCAACAGCGCGTTGTTGTCGCGCAGCCGCTGGCGGCGAAATTCCACACCGGTGGTCAGCACCTGTTCCAGTCCGCCCAGTTTGAAGGGCGTATTCAGCTCGCCCAGAAGATAGTAATTGTCCAGATCTGATTTCTGGGTGGCGTCCGCTGAAGAGCAGTTGCCTTCGGCCTTTCCGCTCGAACCCTGGCGGCAATTGATCGTGCGCGAGTTCTCGTACTGGAAGAGGATGCGCGAGTCGCCCAGGTCGCCCCATTTGCCGCGATGCGTGACGGAGGCCGTCTGACGATAGACGCGGCGCGTTTCCGCGCCCCGACCGGCCCAATCGCCCATGATCTGCGCGCTGCTGCCCAACGCGGGCGTCGTATTGGAGGTGTCCCCGGCATACATGTTGCCCTGGCGGCTGAAGCCAAGCTCGAATTCCAGCACCTGATCGGGCGTCAAATCCCAGCGCAGCAGGCCGTTGACGTCGCGGTTGCGACGGCCTTCAATGCCCGCAACCCAGTTGGGCGAGCCGTCATCGAGCACCCCGTTGATGCTGGGCTTGTCGCCGTAGGTTTTGGCGGCGCTGCCGTACAGCCGGAACGAGAGATTTTCGGCAACAGGCCCGGAAAGGTTGAAGCCCAGCCGTCGCGTACCGTTGCCTTCCATGCGGTCTTCCGGCTTGCTGAGATAGGTGGTGATCGAACCGGCGAACTTGTTGGCGGGTTTTTTGGTGATGATGTTGATGACCCCGCCGGACGCCCCCGAACCATAACGTGCCGCCGCCGGGCCGCGAATGATTTCGACCCGTTCAATCTGGTCTACCGGCACCCAGTTGGTATCGCCGCCCGTGTCG
>JAITNI010000290.1 GCA_031290535.1 Zoogloeaceae bacterium | reverse complement strand
CCAAGCACTTGGTCTTGCCCACACCGTTCGCGCCAAACAGGGTATAGACACGCTGATCGGGCGCGAGGCGCAACTCCACCCGCCCCACGCCACGCAAGCCTTCGATGGTTACTTCAGTTAACATGGCGGTCTCCTGTGTATATGATGAATGAACGGGCGCAATGCTGACCGCTCGTACCGCCTAGGACTGCAAGGCGGCGACGCCGCGTGTCATGGTGTCCAGAAAACGGTCGAACAGGTAGGCCACGTCATGCGGGCCGGGGCTGGCTTCCGGGTGCCCCTGGAAGGAGAAGGCGGGCACGTCGGTGCGGGCAATGCCTTGCAGGGAACCGTCAAACAGCGAAACGTGCGTCGCCCGCAGGTGGTCGGGCAGGCTTTCCGGCTCCACGGCAAAACCGTGGTTCTGGCTGGTAATCAGCACCTGCCCGGAATCCAGGTCTTTCACCGGATGGTTCGCGCCATGATGGCCGAATTTCATCTTCACCGTTTTCGCGCCGGAGGCCAGCGCCAGCAACTGATGCCCCAGGCAAATGCCAAACACCGGCACCCCCTGCGCCATGAATTCCCGAATCGCCTGAATGGCATAGACGCAAGGCTCCGGGTCGCCGGGGCCGTTGGACAAAAAGACGCCATTCGGCTTCATCGCCAGCACCTCGGCAGCGGGCGTCTGGGCGGGGACGACGGTCAGCCGGCAGCCACGTGCGGCGAGCATCCGCAAAATATTGCGCTTGACGCCAAAATCATAGGCCACCACATGCAAAAAACGCGCTTTTTGCGGCGCGGCGTAGCCCGTCTCCAGCGCCCATTCGCCTTCTTCCCAGACGTAGGGTTGCGAGGTCGTCACCACCTTCGCCAGATCCATCCCCGCCAGTCCGGGAAACGCCTCGGCCATCGCCCGCGCCTTGACGGCGGCGGCTTCGGCATCCGCCTCGCCCGCGATGATGCACCCCGCCTGCGCGCCCTTGTCACGCAACAGACGGGTCAGGCGGCGGGTGTCGATGTCGGCGATGGCGACAATGTCGTGCTTCCTGAGATAATCCGGCAGCCGCTCCACAGCGCGCCAGTTGGACATCTGCGGCGGCAAATCGCGGATAACGAGGCCAGCAGCATAATTGGCGTCCGACTCGAAATCTTCCGGGTTGCAGCCGACATTGCCGATATGCGGGTAGGTCAGGGTGACAATCTGGCGGGCATAGGAGGGGTCGGTAAGAATCTCCTGATAGCCGGTCATGGCGGTGTTGAACACCACTTCGCCACTGGCGACCCCCAACGCGCCAATAGCACGCCCCCGAAAAACAGTCCCATCCGCAAGGACAAGCAGGGCGGGCGGATGATGAGGCAGCAGCGGCACAAAAAACTCCTGAAATCAATGCGTCAAAACAAGCGTTCCGGGACAAGGCACTTCCGGGCACGCACGAAGGCGCGCACGAAAGATACCAATGGAAACACAGTCGCGCAAATATGAACTTAAACCTGTGTATTCTACCCGAAGGCCCCATTTTCGGGCAAATCGGAAAGCAGAAAAGGGTTTGAGGCGCACGCTTTCCCGTTTGTCCACAAGCCTCTGGCAACATGTGGGCGCGGGTTTTGGCTTTTCCCAGCCTTGCTGACGGACAGGGTGGTAATCGCATGAATCCTTCTCCCCTTGCGGGATGCCCACGAGGGAAGAAGGGAAAAGTCCGCTGCGTTTTGGGTTTCGCATGTTGGGGACATTCATGCGATTGCCCTGTCCTGACGGATGACCAGGAGAATCTGCTAACATTCGTCCTTCTTTACGAAAGTGCTCGTGTTGGATTCTCCTGATTTTCTGACCCCTCTTTTTTCCCCGGAAGGCCCGCTGGCGGCGGCGATTCCGGGGTTTCGGGCGCGCGCGCAGCAGGTGGAAATGGCCGCGCAGGTGCAAAAAGCCATCCAGAACCAGAAAGTGTTCATCGCCGAAGCGGGCACGGGAACCGGCAAGACCTTTGCCTATCTCGCGCCCGCCCTCATGGCGGGGGGCAAGGTGATGGTCTCCACCGGCACCAAGACCTTGCAGGATCAGTTGTTCAACAAGGATTTGCCGCTGGTGCAAAAAGCCCTGAAAACACCCGCGCAGGCAGCGCTCCTGAAAGGGCGCGCCAATTACGTCTGTCATTACTACCTGCGGCGGGCGGCGCTGGAAGGGCGCTTCCATAGCCGCGAGGAAGTAAGCCATCTCGCCAAAATCCAGCGTTTTTTCAAGATCACGCGCACCGGCGACAAGGCCGAATGCAGTGATGTGCCGGAAAATTCTCCCGTCTGGCCCCTCGTGACCTCCACCCGCGAGAACTGTCTGGGTCAGGAGTGTCCCGACCACAAGGAATGTTACGTACAGGCCGCGCGCCGGGAAGCGGCGGCAGCCGATCTGGTGGTGGTCAATCACCATCTTTTTTTTGCCGATGTGATGTTGCGCGACGAGGGGATGGCGGAATTGCTGCCCGCCTGCAATACGGTCATCTTTGACGAGGCGCACCAGTTGCCCGAAGTGGCGACGCTCTTTTTTGGCGACAGCGTCTCGACCGCGCAAGTTGTCGATTTGACGCGCGACACCCGCGCGGAAGGCTTGCTTTCCGCCCGTGATTGTCCTGATTTGCAGAACCTGCTGCCGCCTCTGGAAAAAGCCGCCCGGGATTTACGGCTCTCGGTGGGGGTAGACACGGGCCGCTTGTCGGCCCGCCAACTGGAAGAGCGCCCTGATTTTTTGCCCGCCTTCACGACGCTCCTGCAACGATTCGACGAAGTCATCACGTTGCTGGAATCGCAGGCGCAACGCTCCGAAGGGCTGGAAAAATGCTGGCAACGGGCGCTGGAATTAAAACAGCGCTTTTGCGCCTGGCGCGATGCCGATCGCGGGACAGAAGGAAAGGTGCGTTGGGGCGAAGCCTTCAACCAGTCCCTGCAAATCAACGCCACGCCACTTTCGGTGGCCGAGATTTTTCAAAAACAGATGGGCGGTGCGCCCCGCGCCTGGATTTTTACGTCCGCCACGCTGGCGGTGCAGGGACGTTTTGACCACTATCAGGCAGAACTGGGCTTGTGGGAAGCGGAAACGGGATTTTGGGAAAGTCCTTTCGATTACGGCCAGCAGGCCATTCTCTACGCACCCCAGGCCATGCCCGAGCCGAATTCATGGGGCTACACGGACGCGGTGGTGGAAGCGGCGTTGCCCATTGTGGACGCCTGCGGCGGCGGCGTGTTCTTTTTATGCACCAGCCTCAAGGCCATGCGCCGCACGCATGAATTGTTGCAGCAACATCTGGAAGAAACGAAACTGGAAATGCCCCTGTTTCTGCAAGGCGAGCGCGGCAAGAACGAATTGCTGGAACGCTTTCGCCGGGCAGAAAACGGTATTCTGGTGGGCAGCCAAAGTTTTTGGGAAGGCGTCGACGTGCGCGGCGAAGCCCTCTCTCTGGTCGTCATCGACAAGCTGCCTTTCGCGCCGCCCGATGATCCGGTACTGGCCGCCCGGATTGAGGAAATGAAAAAGGCGGGGCGCAATCCTTTTGTGGAATACCAGTTGCCGCGCGCGATCATCAATGTCAAACAAGGCGCGGGCCGCCTGATTCGCGCCGAATCGGATCGGGGCGTGCTGATGATTTGCGACCCCCGCATGTTGAACAAACCTTATGGCCGCCGCGTCTGGCGCAGTCTGCCGCCCATGAAGCGCACACGGGAACTTGCCGTGGTGCTGGATTTTTTCCGGGCCTGAAATGGCGCTCGCCCCCCCCATTGACCGCGCCGCGCTGGACGCCATGCTCCGGGAACACGGCCTGAATGGCGACACCCTGCGCCACAGCCATCCGCATCTGTTTGCCGGGGCGTTTGTGCGCGTCGATGCCGCTCAAATCGAAGACATGGCGCGGCTCATTGCCGCCATTGAAGCGGTTGTGGCCCTGCCCGCCTATCAGGAAGCCGCGCTGGCCTGGGGGCCGGAAAGCGCCCGCGACGACCCCGGCTATCCGGGCCTGTGCATGGGCTACGATTTTCATCTGACGCCGGAGGGGGCGCGTCTGATCGAAATCAACACCAACGCGGGCGGCGGCCTGTTGAATGCCCGGCTGGCAGAATCGCAACAGGCACGTTGCGCGGCACTGGCGGAATCTTTGGGGGACGCGCCGCGCCGCTACGATCATGGCGCAGCGGACATTCTTGCCCTGTTTCTGTCGACCTGGCGGGCATTCCGGGGCGAGCGGCCCTTGCGACGCATCGCCATTGTGGATACGGAACCGGCCCGCCAGTATCTCGCGCCGGAGTTTGCGCTTTTTCGCCGCCTGTTCGTCGCGGCAGGCATCGACGCTTGCATTGCCGATCCCGCCGAACTGGTCTGGGACGGCAAGACCTTGCGCCACGCCAGCGGCCCGGTTGATCTGGTCTACAACCGCCTTACCGATTTTGCCCTCGCCGCCCCGGCGCATCAAATGCTGCGGGACGCCTACCGGACAGGCGGCGTACTGCTGACGCCGCATCCCCACGCGCACGCCCTGTATGCGGACAAACGCAATCTCACCCTGCTCTCCTCCCCCGAATGGTTGCGGCGAGCCGGGGTTGCCGCGCCCCATCGCGCCATTTTGCAGGCAGGTATTCCGCGCACTGTTTTAGTATGCGCCGACACGCCGGAAGCGATAGAAACCTTGTGGAAAGCGCGTAAAGCCTGGTTTTTCAAACCCGCTACCGGCTTTGGCAGCCGCGCTGTCTACCGGGGCGACAAGCTCACGCGCCGGGTCTTTGCAGAGGAAATCCTGAGCGGCCATTACATCGCCCAAACCCTGACCCCGCCTTCCACGCAAAACCTTGAACAGGGCGGGGAAATCCACCCCCTGAAGCTGGATGTGCGCTGTTATGCGGATCAGGGGCGGATTCACCTGTTCGCCGCCCGCCTGTATCAGGGGCAGACCACCAATTTCCGCACGCCGGGCGGCGGCTTTGCGCCAGTCTTGCCAATGGCGGCGTCCATGCCATAGTCGGGACAGACGGCAGCGTTGCGGAAGCGTTTTTACCTCCTGAACGGCCTCCCCTCATCCGGCGAATTTGCCAACTGCGTGGCCACCTTCTCCCCCGAAGGGAGCAGGAACGGCTGGGCGGTTTGATTCTTTACGGGAATGACGATAAAATGGCAAAAGTTTTTCAGCATTCTCCCGAAGCCCATCCCCACTCTGTAAAGGATGGTTTGTACAAGTCCCATCCGTTCGGGCTGAGCCTGTCGAAGCCCAATTGTTTTTACGGGGAATGCCCTTCGACAGAAGCTCTCAGGGCGAACGGCCTTTTGCAAAGCATCCTAAAGGTCTGCCATGAAGATAAAAAAAGTATTCGCGCTGACAAGTCTGGTCGTCCTGCTCGCGCTGGGGGTTCTGGCGGCGGTTTTCCTGCGGGATGAGCCGCTGAGTCCAGAGACGGAAAGGGCGCTTCATTATCAGGTTCCGCCCGTTCCCCCGGAAGAAAACGCCTTCATCGCGCTGGCGGGTTTGGACGCGCCAGCGGGCAGCGATTTTATCCGGGTCGGAGAAGAACGGGTGCGTCAGTTCGCGCAGGGAATCGCGCCCCCGCCGGTTGAAGTCAGCCTTACGTTCCACAAGGCGCGTCACGATCTCAAGTTTTGCACGAACCAGCCCGCGACAAATTGTCTGGAGGAAATCCGGGCGGAAGCGAACAATATTCGCCAAGAGCTGGAAGAAAACCGGGAACTGATGGAACGTTATCTGAAAATCACGAGCTTGCCGGTTTACTCAAATATTCCTACCGGCTACGCCTATGCTGTCGACTACAGGCTAGTGGCCGACGTCTCGCGGCTTTTGAACGCGCGCGCCCTGCTGGACATTCAGGAGGGCCGCATCGCCGAGGGTCTGGCAGGAATGGCAAAAAACCAGG
>JAITNI010000267.1 GCA_031290535.1 Zoogloeaceae bacterium | reverse complement strand
CGGCGCAGGCAATGGAAAGCGCTGCCGACCCGGCAAAAGGTTCGACAAGACGCGCCGTCCCGGAAGGCAGGTAACGCAGAATCCTTGCCGCCAGAGCGCGTTTGCTGCCCTGATACTGGAAGGGTTGCGGGATTTTCATGCGCTTTCAGCCTTTATCCTTGCCATCACTCCACCCGATAATTCGGCGCTTCCTTGGTAATCTGCACATCATGAACGTGTGATTCGCGCACGCCGGCGGCGGTGATTTCGACAAAACCGGCGTGTGTGTGCATGTCGGCGATGGAGGCGCAGCCCAGATAGCCCATTGAGGAGCGCAGGCCGCCCATCAGTTGATGGACGACGGCCAGCACCGAACCCTTGTAGGGGACGCGGCCTTCGATGCCTTCCGGCACGTATTTATCGACGTTGGCAGCGCCATCCTGAAAATAGCGGTCGGCGGAGCCGGACTGCATCGCGCCCAGCGACCCCATGCCGCGATAGGATTTGTAGGAGCGTCCCTGAAAGAGTTCCACTTCCCCCGGCGCTTCTTCCGTACCCGCGAACAGGCCGCCCAACATGACGGTGTCCGCCCCCGCCGCGATGGCCTTGGCGATGTCGCCGGAATAGCGGATGCCGCCGTCGCCGATCATCGGTACGCCGGTGCCTCGCAGGGCTTCGGAAACATTCTGGATGGCTGTGACCTGCGGTACGCCGACGCCCGCCACAATGCGGGTGGTGCAGATGGAACCGGGGCCGATGCCGACCTTGACCGCGTCCGCGCCCATGTCGACCAGCGCCCGCGCCGCGTCTGCCGTGGCGATGTTGCCGCCGATGACTTCCACCTGCGGGAATTTTTTCTTGACCCAGCCAACGCCATTCAGCACGCCCTGGGAATGGCCGTGGGCGGTATCGACGACGATGACATCCACCCCGGCTTCCACGAGTTTTTCCACCCGTTCTTCCGTGCCCACGCCAACGCCGACCGCCGCGCCCGCCCGCAGACGTCCGGCTTCATCCTTGCTGGCGGCGGGGTGTTCTGTGGCCTTGGTGATGTCCTTGACGGTAATCAGGCCGCGCAGGTGAAAATCGGCATCGACCACCAGCACCCGTTCCAGCCGGTGTTCGCGCAGGAGCGCCTTGCCATCCTCGATGCTCGCGCCTTCCCGCACCGTGACCAGCCGCGCCTGTGGCGTCATGATGGCCTTGACCGGTTGGTCGAGATGGGTTTCAAAGCGCAAATCGCGGTTGGTGACGATGCCGACCACTCTACCCGCGCCATCAATCACGGGAAAGCCGGAAATGCGGTGCTGGCGGGAAAGTTCCAGCACTTCGCCAACGCGCATGTCAGGGGAAACGGTGATCGGGTCTTTCAGAATGCCGGATTCGTGGCGCTTGACCCTGGCGACCTCCGCTGCCTGTTCGCTGGCGGACATGTTCTTGTGGATGATGCCAATCCCGCCCTCCTGCGCCAGCGCGATGGCCAGACGGCCTTCGGTGACGGTATCCATCGCGGCGGAAACCAAGGGGAGGTTGAGCGTGATGCGGCGGGTCAGCCGGGTGGAAAGACTGGCGTCGCGGGGCAAAATGGCCGAGTGCGCGGGAACCAGAAGGACGTCATCAAACGTGAGGGCTTTTTGCAAAAATCGCATGGCCTTTAATCCAAAGTCACAAAGCGGTATTATACAGGAGATGTTTTTTCGATTCATCTTGCCAATTTTTTTGTGAAGAGGCGTTTACCATGCAAATTCGACTGATTCTTCCCGTGTTGTGCGTTCTTGCCCTTGCCCTGCCCGCCCAGGCGGAAGTCTACAAATGGAAGGACGCCAGCGGCAACACCGTGATTTCCGACACCCCGCAACCCGGCGCGGGCAAACCGGTGAAGCCTGTAGAGGGCGTAACGCCCGCAGCGTCCGCCGAAGGCGCTGCCGCCAACGCCACGCCGAAGAGTGTGGCCGATCAGGAACTGGAACTCAAAAAGCGGCAACAGGAACAAAAAGAGGCTGCCGACAAAGCGGACAAGGACAAAGTCGCCGCCGACGCCAAAAAAGCCAACTGCGACCGCGCCAAACAACATCTGACCCTGATGCAATCCGGCGAACGCGCCAAGCGGATGCTGGAAAACGGCCAGACGGAGTACATCAGCGACCAGCAGCGCCAGCAGGAAATCGAAACGGCTCGCCGTTCCATGCAAGCAAACTGCAACTGATTTTTCGCCGCTCCTGCCCGTAAAAAGCCAAAACTCCCGCGTCTGGCGCGGGAGTTTTTAGTCTTGCCTGTCTCCATTAAACCTTGATCGCCCCCCATGACCTCTGCTGCTCAGTCTCGCCTTTCCTGCCGTGTCTACGGCATCAAAAATTGCGACACCATGAAAAAAGCCTTTTCTTGGCTGGAAAGTCATGGCATTGCCTATGAATTCATCGACTACAAAAAAGCAGGCGTGGTCGCCGCCTGTCTGCCGGACTGGCTCGCCAAAAGCGACTGGCAAACGCTGGTCAATACCCGTGGCCTGACCTGGAAAAAACTGGATGCCGAACAACGCGCCGGTCTGGATGCCGCCAAAGCGCAGCAGTGGATGCTCGAACATCCGACGCTCATCAAACGCCCCGTTCTGGACACCGGTAGCGCCCTGCTGGTGGGGTTTGACCCGGAAGCCTACACGCGGGTTCTGTTATGAACGCTGCGATGGAGG
>JAITNI010000199.1 GCA_031290535.1 Zoogloeaceae bacterium | reverse complement strand
CGCCCGAGGCGCGGGTGGTCAATGTGCAGGGCGACGAGCCGCGCATTGACCCTGCTCTCATCGCCCGCATGGCAGAGGCGCTTGATACGGGCGGCGCGGACATCGCCACCCCGGCGCAGCCGATTGCCGACGCCGCCGATTTTTTCAATCCCAACATCGTCAAGGTCGTCTGCCGCGAAAACGGCGACGCCCTGTATTTTTCCCGCGCCCCCATCCCCTACGCCCGCGACGCTTTTGCCGCCCGTCCGGCACAGGAAAAAAGCCTCCCCGAACTGCCGAGCGGCTTTCCCTTCTATCGCCATGTCGGCCTCTACGCCTACCGCGCCGCGTTTCTCCACGCCTACGCAAGCCTCACCCCCTCGCCGCTGGAAACAGTCGAAGCCCTGGAACAACTCCGCGCCCTCTGGCACGGCTACCGGATTCGCGTTGTGGTAGTCAAAGACGCGGGCGAACCCGGCGTAGATACCCCGGCGGACGCCGAACGAATGCAACGGCAGTTTTTGGCGCGCCCCTGACGCTTGTTGTTGATTCGCATACGCCTGTTCGTTCCGGCTTTGCTATGGAGTGCGGACGCTTGCCCGGAGGAAAGACGGCCAGAAAAAACCGCTTGCGACAATTCGTCATGCTTTGTTACAATGCCTTACGGCCTTCCGGCCTTCCGGCCTTCCGGCCTTCACTTTGGGCCGTTTTTTTCCTTAACGCCCTTGGAGGGTCACATGAAAAAATTTGTTCGCCTGTTGACGGTTACGTTCGCTGTTCTCTCCGCCGCCTTGAGCAGTACGGCCAATGCCGCCCCTGCCTACACCACCATTGATCTTGACAATCATGTCACCCGTGGCATTACGATCAATCCTGACACCATGCCAATCGGCCAAAGTACCGGCAACCAAGGTACGGATATTCCGTTTGATCTTTCCGCCTCGCCGCTGAATGCCAGTCATTCCGGCATCTGGCTGGCGAGCGATACCGGCGGTGTTTTAACGGTTGATCTTTCCGCTTATGATCTGACCGGCCAAACCTATTTTTACGCGCTGCTCAACAATTTTTATGGCACGAGTGGCGTCAACGAATATAACGTCACGATCTCCACGCTGACGCAGTCCGTGACCTATCAGTCGATCGGCAACTACGACACGCGCGATTACAACTCCAGTACCTGGACCAATGGCGTTCTCGCCAGTACAACGACGCCCTGGTACGACAACGGCATCGGACAGCGTTATGATGTGCGTACCTTTGCCTTGCCGTCCTCCTTTGCTGATGAAGCCATCATTTCTTTCTCCATTACGCAGGTGAACTCACGCGACTCTGCCGCGCTGGCAGGACTGACGTTTTACGGCTCTTCTGTGGCGGCGGTTCCCGAACCCGAAACCTACGCCATGCTGCTGGGGCCGGTCTGGGGTTAATGGGCGTCATCGCCCGGCGGCGGCGCAACGCCGCGCGCCAGTAAGCGCCCCTTCTACGCCAGACTTGCCAAAACCGCCTTTCGGGGCGGTTTTATGCGTCCTGCCATGCGATTGCACTGCCCGCCAGACATCCTATGATTCCCTGCCCCGGTTTCACGCTGTAAAATAGAGAGTTTCCGCGATGTCCGGCCAGTTTGTGTCCGGGTCTCGCCTCATGCAACCACGAAGGACGACACATGCGTTTGATTCTGTTAGGCGCGCCGGGCGCTGGCAAGGGTACCCAGGCCAAATTCATCTCCGAAAAATACGCCATTCCCCAGATTTCCACCGGCGACATGCTGCGCGCCCAGGTCAAGGCGGGCACGCCTTTGGGGCTGGAAGCCAAAAAGCACATGGATTCCGGTGGCCTCGTGCCGGACGCCGTGATTATCGGCATGGTCAAGGAACGCCTCAAGGAAGCCGACTGCCAAAACGGCTACCTGTTCGACGGTTTTCCGCGCACCATCCCGCAGGCCGAAGCCCTGAAAACGGCAAATGTGGCAATTGACCGGGTGCTGGAAGTCGACGTGCCGGACGCCGACATCATCGAGCGCATGGCGGGCCGCCGGGTGCATCCGGCTTCGGGGCGCGTCTATCACGTCAAATTCAACCCGCCCAAAATCGCGGGCAAGGACGACGTCACCGGCGAAGCCCTGATTTTGCGCGATGACGATCAGGAAAGCACCGTCCAGAAACGCCTGCAAGTCTACCATTCACAAACCAAGCCACTGGTGGCCTTCTACGCCCACTGGGCCGCCAGCGGCGACGCAAAAGCGCCCACCGTGAAAAAAATCGCCGGGGTCGGCAGTGTGGAAGACATTACCCGGCGGGTTTTTGCGGCGCTGGGCTAGCCGTTGGCAACGGCGGGGCGATTCATGCCGCCCTGCGCCCCCTCAATCCAGCGCCACGTAGCGCACTTCCAGAATGTCGATTTCCCGCACACCTGCCGGGGTTTGAAAACGCAGGCTGTCGCCTGCCCGTGATTTGATGAGTGTGCGGGCCAGCGGGGAAATCCAGCTGATGCGGCCTTGCGCCGCGTCGGCTTCGTCGATGCCGACGATGCTGTAGGTTTCTTCCGTATCGCCGTCCCAGGCAAGCGTCACCGTCGCGCCGAAGAAAATCTGGTCGTTGTCGCCCTGCGCGGTGGGGTTGACCACCTGCGCGTTTTCCAGCCTTTTGCCCAGAAAACGGATGCGCCGGTCAATTTCGCGCAGGCGTTTTTTGCCGTACAGATAATCGCCGTTCTCGGAACGGTCGCCATTCGAGGCCGCCCAGGCGACGATTTCGACAATCCGGGGGCGCTCCTCGCGGATAAGAAACTCCTGCTCCGCCACCAGCCGGGCGTGTCCAGCGGGCGTGATGTAGTTTTTGCTGCCGGGCGGCAGCTTCAGGGACGGGGAGAGGGTTTCCTCATCCTCGTCCCCATCCTGCTCACGTGTAAAAGCCTTGTTCATGATGATTTCGGGCTGCTTTCGCCCGCCGGTTGCTCAAAGCCGTTCATTTTATGCTGGAAACGCATTTTTCCGCCATTTTCTTGCCGCTTGTCCGCCAGCCCTGTTTTATCACGCCGCGCCGCGCCCGCATTTTTCGGCCCGAACGTATTGTCACAACGCCTGCCGCGCCCTAAGATAGCCCACATGTACCGTCCCGGAGACACCGCATGACCCACGCCCCCTTGACCGACGAGGAAAAAACGCGCTATCAGCGCGAGCTGCTGACGCTACAGACGGAACACCGCGATCTGGATGAGGTCATCACCCATTTGCAGGAATTCCCGCCCAGCGATGAATTGCTCGCGCCGCGCCTCAAAAAACGCAAGCTGCAACTGCGCGACCAGATCTGGAAACTCGAAACCCTGCTGACCCCGGATGAACACGCCTGACCCGCCGCTTTTGACCGCAGCCCTGACCAACCCCACCCAATTTTCCCTGTTTGGCGACCCTTTTCGTCTGGAAGACCTGCCGCTCCCGCGTCCCGCCGAGGGTTACGCGGTGCAGTATCTGGGTCGTGACTGGCTTTTGGATCGGACGACAGCGGCCTTCCTGCCGATTCGCACACCCCGCCTGCAAGGGCTGTTCCCCAGTTTTGAGGCGGCGCGGCAGGCGGCGCTGGCGTGGGGACGCGCGCAGTCTGGCACACCGCCACTGGCAATCGTGCCCGCCGCCTTCGACCCGGTTTCGGAACGGCACATCCTGATCTACGGCGTCTTGCAGCCACAACTGGAACCGGAAACGGAAGCCGTCTGGCTCCCCTTGCCTTGACGCGCCAAGGCAATCGCACGAGTCTCTCGGTCATCCCCTGTCGCCACAATCCTCTTTGATGGGCGGCTCACTTGCACAAGGCCAAGCGATTCCAGAGGGGGCTTCCCCCCTGACAAGGGGGGATTGAGGGGGGTTTGGGGTCGTTCAGATTGCTACCGCCCTTAAAAACCCCTCCTGCACCTTCCCTGGTGTGCGGCTTTGCCGCATTCCGCTACGCGGAACCCGCCTGCGGCTGTCCTTTCGCCTTCGGCCTGGTCAGGGGAGGATCATTTGCTGCGCTACGCGCAGAAAATTTGGAGACGCATTCGATTGCCCTGTATCCGCCGTTCGCGCACCCATTGCAGGAT
>JAITNI010000124.1 GCA_031290535.1 Zoogloeaceae bacterium | reverse complement strand
ATCTCCGCCGCCACCGGCCCGGAGCACTCGATGCCGTCGCCACGGCGTACCCTTACCTGTCCCTGGCCGTTCTGAAATTCGTAATCGAGCCGCAGCGGCTTGCCGGTCTGCGCGTCCTGGATACCGGCGCCGGCCTTCCAGCGGCCATTGAGAAAGTCGACGGAACCGTTCTTCAGCGCCTGCGGCGGGATGCCCAGTTCCGGCGGCGGGATCTGGTTGTGCGGCGATTCGCCCAACGGTGCGTCCGGTTGCACCGGGGCTTCGGGTTTGCCGCCGGGTTCCGGCGACAGCTCCGGCGGTGGGATCTGGCTGGGTGGCGGCTCGCTCACTGGTGCGTCTGGTTGCACCGGGACTTCGGGCTTGCCGTCGAGTTCCAGCGGCGGGATTCCCAGGTCTGGCGACTGTTGCCGATCGGGTTCCTGAGCTTGTGGCAAAGCTTGTGCGCTGGGAGCGCCGTCCGGAACGCTGCCCGCTGACGGCAGTTCCGGGGTTCCCATACCCTCACCCGCACGCCCATTGGCAGAGAGGTCAAGCTTCGGCAGTCCCGGTAGGCCGATCTGGGGAAGACCGAGTTGTGGCGCACAGCTACGCAGCAAGGACAGCAGCGGTAACAGCAATAACGGTAGCAACAACAGCCAGAGCCAGCGCCACCAACGCGAGCCGCCGGGTCGCTGGCTGCTGCCCGTCACTACTGGAATCGCCGATGGCGCAGGCATTGGGGCGGCCAAGGGCGCGACGGGCGCGGGAGACAGTCGTGGCGGGCGCAGACAGAGCAAGGGATCGTGTTCGTTGGCGCCAGCCCGATCGGTGAAACCCCAGAAAGTGACCACCGGTTTCCCGTCGACCAGATAGACATGACCGTCGTCGGGAAAGTTACGCGTCATTTTCAACAAGCGGGCGAATAACTGCTTCTCGCGGTTCTGCGTATCCTCACGCATGCTGTCGGCGGTGCTCAGTAGATCCGAGTGCAAACGCTCGAGCTGGTCAAGCGCCGAAGCCCTCTCCTCCTCGGTGGCCGCCGACCAAGGCACCACCTCGCCTTCCCGCGGCGCATACCAGTCGATCCGATCGCCGCTCTCGCTGGGCTGGGGAATCGCCAGGCAGTTGGCTGCCTCGCGCCCTATTTTCAGGCGAATCGCTTCGCGCAACTGCAGGGCCGATCTATAGGCCGGCTGACCATCGACCCCCAGCACCCTGAATTCCTGAAGCGTTCCGCTACGGAGCAATACTCCTGGCATTTTTTTCCTCAAACCATCGCCATCGGTGGACACGGGACAGCGTCTCCCCGCCCCTGTTCAGCGGCCAGTAGCAGACAGAAGGTGAATCCACAGAGGCCGTACATTTTGCCGCGCGACAGCCCCGCGCAGAATTCCTCGAAGACTGTATGGAAGCATCGGTGGAGGAAGGCGTAACGGGCGATGCCGCCAGCGCAGACGCCGCCTGAATCACCGGGCTGCCACAATGTGGGAACAGAACTTGGCGACAATGACTTCTTCGGCGCCGCATTGGCTACAGAACATAAATTTTCCTTGATCGCTATCCATTACCTACCGCTGTTCCGGCAGTTCCCGCACCTCAGGGGCTTCGCGTCCTCAAGGAGTATCTTACCTCTTGCGATACTACCATATAGACCGTCAATTCGGACAGGGCAATCGCATCGCATGAATGCCTTCACGAGTCCCTTCTGGAGGGAGCTCAGATGTATAAAATCCAGAAGACGCCTATGGCCCATAAGGAGGCTGGTTACCCGCTCGGCCAAGTTCAGCGAGGACTTGATTCCGACGAATGGAAGCCATTCGATATCGTTGGTGCGGGAACGAAAGAAATCCGCATTGACTTGAACGATGGTTGGTTCCGGGTGATGTATATCGCCAAGTTTCCGGAAGCGGTTGTCTTTCCCTCCCCTTTGCGGGGTGAGGGTGCACCAAATGGACGGAGAGGGGAAAGCGGTTCAAATTGAGCCGGCGCTTCCGTAATACCCTCCCCTCTCCCGCGAGGGGAGATGGGAGATACCTCCTCCCGAGGTAAGTCCCCTCAAACAGATAATTCACCCGCACACTTCCCATCATCCCCGCGCGTTGTCCGGTGTAGGGGCTGACCGATGTGTCTGCCGTGGCGGGCGCATCGGAACATCCAAGGCGTGGCAGGCCCCTACGCTTCGTCGATATTTCATGGGGCGATTGCCTCTGGTTTTGTCGGGGTACGCTTCGCCTACCCCGACCTATGCGGGCCATATTCCTGCTTGCGCGGGAATGTTCGGCGGTTGTAGAGTAGAGCGACTGCATGGTTCATGCTTGCCGGTAATGAATATTTCAATTGCAATATAAACACATGTTCACCGAAGGGGATTTCCCATGACTTCACTAGCAGTCACGATGAAAGGGCAAATCACGCTGAAGCGGGATTTACTGCAACACTTGGGCATCCAGCCGGGCGAACGGATTGACTTTGACAAGTTGCCCGGTGGTGAGCTTCGGGTAAAGGCGGCGCGGCCAACGGGCAGCATTGATCGTTTCATTGGCCGGCACGCGGGCAGGGTCAAAAAGCCGATGACGATTGAAGAAATGAACGAGATTGCCGCCGCGGGTTGGGCGGGCGAAGAATGAAAATTTCCGTCGATACCCACATCCTGGCGCGCGCCGTTTTGCAGGACGACGCGAAACAGGGGCGCGCTGCCAGCAAGCTCCTGAAAGAGGCTTCGCTGATCGCGGTTTCCTTGCCTTGCCTGTGTGAGCTGGTTTGGATACTGCGTCGGGGCGCGAAACTATCGAAAGAAGAGGTCGCCCTGACGATCCGTGATTTGCTGGATGCTGAAACTGTCGTGATGAACCGTCCTGCTGTGGAGGCTGGGCTGGCAATCCTTGAAGCGGGCGGCGATTTCGCGGACGGCATCATGGCCTATGAGGGCAATTGGCTGGGGGGCGAAACCTTTGTCTCATTCGATAAACAGGCCGTTGAACTGGTCACACAGCAAGGACTGACGGCGTGGCTTCTGGACGGCGGACAGGTAGAAAACGCGTGAAAATCCTCGTTACCGGCGCTAACGGCTTCGTCGGACAAGCGTTGTGCGCGCAGCTTGCGGCCAATGGCTATGAGCTCGCGCGCGCCGTTCGGGTGACTGAATCAGCGCAATTATCCGTGGGGGGGGGATTGTCTGCCGAATTCGCCGTGGGCGACATTGGGGCGGACACGGATTGGCGAGCGGCGCTGGAAGGTTGCGATGCGGTCGTTCATCTCGCCGCCAGGGTGCATGTCATGCGTGATACCGCGCACGATCCTCTGGTCGAATTCCGCAAGGTTAATACGGCGGGGACGCTCAAGTTGGCGCGGCAGGCGGCCACTGCCGGTGTTCGGCGTTTCGTGTACCTGAGTTCGATCAAGGTCAACGGGGAATATACCTTGGCGCAGCCTTTTACCGAGACGGACAAGCCCGCTCCCCATGATGCCTATGCCATTTCCAAATGGGAGGCGGAAGAAGGCTTGTTGGCTCTGGCGCGCGAAACGGGACTGGACGTGGTGGTGATCCGCCCTCCCCTCGTTTATGGCCCTGGGGTAAAGGGGAACTTTGCCGCTCTGGTGAAGTGGGCGCGCCGGGGAATCCCCTTGCCCCTGGGCGCGCTGAATAACTGGCGCTCCCTGGTCGCCCTGGAGAATCTGCTTGATTTCATCATGCTGTGCGCGGATCGGGAAAAATCAGCAAGCGCCTCGCATCAGGTTTTCCTGATTGCCGATGGAGAAGATGTGTCGACGACGGATCTGCTGCGCCGGGCCGCCTGCGCTTTTGGCGCGAAATCCCGGCTGATACCGCTTCCCGCAAGCTGGATGCGGTTTGCCGCCGGACTTTTGGGCAAGACGGAGGTCGCGGATCGCTTGCTGGGATCCTTGCGTATCGACAATTCCAGAGCGCGTGAAATGCTGGGGTGGCGGCCTGTGGTGTCGATGGATGAAGCCTTGCGAAAGATGGCCGATGCTGCGCGTTCTTGATGTGCTGTTTTCGGCCTTGGGGCTGATCGCCGGCCTGCCCTTGCTGGTCATTTTGCTGGCGCTGGGTCTCTTTGATACCGGCTCGCCCCTCTTCCGACAGGTGCGGGTCGGACGGCGACAACAGCCTTTTACCTTGGTCAAATTTCGCACCATGAAGCCGGATACCGCCTCGGTCGCCACACATCTGGCCAGCGCCTCGGCCATTACCCCTTTGGGGCGTTTTCTGCGTCGAAGCAAACTGGATGAACTGCCCCAGTTATGGAACGTGTTGCAAGGAGACATGAGTCTGGTCGGCCCCCGGCCATGCCTCTTCAATCAGCAGGAACTGATCGTCGAGCGAGCGGCACGAGGCATCTTCGAGGCGCGCCCCGGCATTACCGGGCTGGCGCAAGTCAGCGGCATTGACATGTCCACCCCCGCGCTCCTGGCCCAAACCGACCAGGAAATGCTGACCAATCTGACATTGCCCGCCTATTTTCGCTACCTGTTCATGACGCTTCGTGGGAAGGGCGCGGGGGATCGCGTCAGCTTCGCCGCCCCAGCTAAAAAGCTGGACAATTCTAAAAACTCCTGACAGTCA
>JAITNI010000060.1 GCA_031290535.1 Zoogloeaceae bacterium | reverse complement strand
GTCCTGCCGGAAAGTTTGTTTATCGACCCGGAAGGCGACGCGCTCATTTATACGGTGACGCAATCCAATGGTTCGGCCCTGCCGGACTGGCTGGCCTTCGATACCGCAACCTGTATTTTCAGCGGGATGCCAAACCACCCGAAAGCAAATGCCAAAAGAATATCTGTGCAAGATAGTTGCATGATGTTGGGGCAAAGGCGTATGATCGCGGGCAATGACGCTTGTGTGAAACTTACCGCATAGATTTTCAGCGAGGATGATCGTGATGGCAAAGCCTCTGTCAGCAAACAACGGCAACCGTGGGACGGGTCAGCGGGATGTTGTCCGCTGGCTTGGGACGTTCCGGGAAGCTGTGCAAATGCGGCAGGGGAAGAGGCATCTTTGTATTGCTCATGGGAGCAGAGTGAAATGAAGATTGCGAGATTTTTGCTCTTGTCTTTGGGACTTTGGGCTTTGTTGCCATTCAGGGCGTGGGCTGCCGATGATGAGGCTCAGATTCAGGAGTCGCTTATCGACGAGCTTTTAGCCAAAAGTGAAGTTGTGTGGCAGCAAGAAGGCACTCAAGCAGCCTTCGATTTCTTTGACGAAGTTTACCAACGCCTTGGGAAGAAAAATAGTCGCGTTCAAGATAAAATTGTCGAAAAAATTTATAGGAAAATGCTATTTGTTTATTCGGTCAATAATGAAGGTAAAGTTATTGAAGAACCTACTGAATTATTCAGAAACCTGTCGGTTGAGTGCAGGAGCGAGGCAACCCAGTGTAATGAAAAGATAAGAGATTTTCGTATTCAAACACTCCAAACTTTATGCAATGAAGCTGAACTGCATTTTGGAAAGATAAAAGGGGCTGAAAGGTTTTTGGCTCTTGCGTACAACAGCAAGGGAAATTTTTTGCAAATTCTGGGCGAATTTGATGCAGCAATCGAGATTTATGATGATCTCGAACAGCGTTTTGAAAAAGATGCCTATATTGTCGCGTTTTCTCTCACACGAAAAGAAGAACTATTGACTGCACGAGGCGAATATAATTTAGCCATTTTTTATTATAATGAAATTGAACATCGCTTTAGGAATAGTGACGAGGTGGTCATTCAGGATATTATACGGCGTGCAGCTAGAGGAGCCATTCATGCACTGGATAAAAAAAGTTGGGGGCTACAAAAACAAGGAGATTTTAAGGCTGCTGCCGTAGTTTATGAAACCATGTTGCAGCGTTTTGGAGGACTTGAAGGCTTTGACGTGGTTCTTCGGCTTATTATTCAAGCAGAAAAACTGGAGAAACAAAGCCAGTTTGAAAGTGCCCGCGCCATCTACGACATGATTGAACATCATGTTGGAAAGGGGAATCCATTCTCAAATGTACGCGCTGCTGCTAAAGCGCGTTTATCTAGGGAAACTCTGAACAACCCCGTTCGCCCTGAGCTTGTCGAAGGGCATTACCTGCAAAAACAAGCGCTTCGACAGGCTCAGCCCGAACGGTTGGGAGTCGTTTAGAGTTCCCCTAAAAAGAGGAAAAATCCCCCATTCAGCCCTTTTTACGCGAAATTGACGCAATATTGTTTGCACAAAACCCCCATTTCTGGCTACTCTGGGAACTTTCCACCTTTTGTCTGTCCAACCATGCCTTTTTCCCCCGACCCAACGCTTGGCGAAATCGTTGCGGCCCTCCTGCATCTGGGGACGCCGCCAGAGGCCATTCAAATCATCGGCGCTGTATTATTCGCCGTTGCCATCCTGCACACCTTTTCCGTCGGCTTTTTTTCGCGGCTGGCGCAAAGACATCCCGCGCACACAGGTTTGTGGCATCTGTTTGCCGAGGTGGAATTCGTGTTCGGCTTCTGGGCCTTTGTGCTGGTGCTGTTCGTCGGCCTGACCTCGATCTGGACGCCCGTGACCGGCGGCGAAGGCGGGGGCGGCGCGTTTCACGCCGTGACGGAAGGCATCGCCAAATATCTGGAAGAACGCAATTACACGGAACCGCTCTTTGTGTTCGCCATCATGGTGGTGGCGGCCAGCAAGCCCGTGCTCCTGTTCGCCACCTATCTGGTGCGGCTGGTTTCCAGGGGGCTGCCGATTTCGCAACCGGTGGCGATGTATGTCACCATCCTGATCGTGGTGCCGCTTCTTTCCTCCTTCATCACCGAACCGGCGGCCATGACGCTGGCCGCGATGATGTTGAAAGAGGTGTATTACAGCAAGGAGATGTCGCCCAGACTGATGTACGCCACGCTGGGTGTGCTGTTCGTGAATGTTTCCATCGGCGGCACACTGACCAACTTCGCCGCGCCGCCGGTGCTGATGGTGGCGCGCCCCTGGCACTGGGATAGCTGGTTCATGCTCTCCCATATCGGCTGGCGCAGCGCCATTGCTGTTGTCATCAACGCCATTGCCGTCACCCTGCTTTTTCGCAAGGAGCTGGCCCGCTTCGCGCTCGCCTACCGCGACGGGCAGGGCGGCGTGCCCATCCCGGTGGTGGGGGTACATCTCCTGCTCCTGTTTGCGATTGTGCTGTTCGCGCATGACCCGCCGGTTTTTCTGGGCGTGATGCTGATTTTTCTGGCGCTGGCGCAAGCCTATCCCCAGTTTCAGGAACGCCTGATTCTGCGCGAGGGGCTGATGGTGGGCTGCTTTCTGGCCGGACTGGTGACGCTCGGCGGGCAACAGTCCTGGTGGCTGCAACCGCTGCTGAAGCAAATGGACGCCACCAGCATTTATTATGGCGCGTCGGCGCTGACGGCAGTCACGGACAACGCCGCGCTGACCTATCTTGGTTCGCTGGTAGAAGGCTTGTCGGATGATTTCAAATTCGCGCTGGTGACAGGCGCGGTGACAGGCGGCGGCCTGACCGTGATCGCCAACGCCCCCAACCCGGCGGGCATCTCCATTCTGGGGCGGCATTTCAAGGGGGGCGCGGTTAACCCCCTGGGACTACTGGCCGCCGCCGCGCCGCCCACCCTGATGGCGATTGTGGCGTTTCGTTTTATTTAGGAGAACTCTGAACCGTTCGGGCTGAGGCAATCGTTGCCCTTGTTTTTGCAGGGAATGCCCTTCGACAGCGCTTCAGGACGAACGAGGGAAAAGTCAGGGCGAACTGGTGGATGAATGATGGCGGGAATCGCGATATGGGAAAAGCAAAGCGAAAGCCGGGAAGAAGTCACGCAAACCGCTTTCTACAGTATCGTCGGCTCGGCCAGCAAGGGTTCCCTGATTTCCGGTTCGGCCAGCACAACGCGGGCTTTTTGCCCCGAGAGCACGACCTGATTGCGGCCGTGGTGCTTGGCTTCGTACAGGGCTTCGTCCGCCGCTTCCAGCAGGATTTCCAGCCGTTTGACCTGTTCGCCGCCGGCAGACACCGCCACCCCGGCGCTGAAACTGACCTTGAACTGAACGTCATTGGCGCCGTTGAACAGGATGCGTGAAAAATCCTCGCGGATTCTGTCCAGAATTTCCACCGCGCTGCCGGGGCGCGAGCTGACCAGTCCGACCACAAATTCCTCGCCGCCGTAGCGCCCGACAATGTCGTTGTGGCGCAGGCGCTGCTTCAGCAACCAGGCGAGGCTGCGAATCACCTGATCGCCCACCGGGTGCCCGTGCGTGTCGTTCACATTCTTGAAATGGTCGATGTCGAGCATGACCACATCCAGAAAACTGCCTTCGGGCAGTATTTCCAGCGCCGCCGCGAGCGCCTGTTTGGTGCTGATGTGGTTCAGCAGGCCGGTCAGGCTGTCATTTTGCATGGAGCGACGCAGATCGCGGTAGCGGTCGATCTTGCTTTTGACCACGGCGTTCATCAACACCGGATTGAAGGGTTTGGTCAAAAACTGGTCGCCGCCCAGGCGCAGGGCTTCCACTTGCAGGCCGATGCTGGTTTCGCCGGACAGATAGACAATGGGAACGCTCAAAAATTCGGGATACTGGCGAATCACCCGCGCCGCCTCTACGCCGGTACAACTGGGCATGTACATGTCCATCAGGATCAAATCGGGCTGAAACTGGCGAATGGCTTGCAGGGCAAGCGAAGGGTCGCGCAATTCATGCGTCGTGACGCCGTGTTGCGTCAGACTGTTGCAAATGGCGCGCACGGCGGTCAGGGAGTCCTCCACAACCAGCACACGGTAGGATTCCTGCGCGATCACGCCCTGCGCGCCCAGCACCTGTCCCAGCACCTGCTGGCAGGCCGCCCGCGGGGTCATGCAATGAGTGACGCCCGCCTGAAGCGCCCGATTGATGAACATGAAGTCATCCGGCACATCCATGCAGACAATCCGCGCCATGCTGCGCCGCTCGCGCAGACGCTTCAGGAAGCCCAGACGTTCGGGGGAAATGACGCCGCCCATATCCACCAGATAGATACTCAGGTCGGAATCGTCCGTTTCAGGCAAATCCCAGCCGCCCTGTCGCGCCGAAATGCCAAAATAGCCCAATTGAGCCATCAGATCATGCCAGTGCGGCCCCTGTTCGCCCATCAGGCAGATGCGGGCAGCGTTCGGCGCGCCGGATGCGCCGTCTTTTTCCTGCGCGACGCGACGGCGCTCCTGAAGGACTTTGCCTTCCCCGGCGTAATAGCGCATCAATTCGCTCAGGCGCGTCACGCGCTTGTCCAACGCCTCCATCTTCTGCGCGGAAACGGGATGGCTTTTTTCATCGCCGAACAGGGCCAGCGCCTGTTGCTCCAACTGCCGACACACATGCAGCAGCCCCGCCTGTGTCTTGTCGGTCAAGGCGTCTGTAAAACTGTTGAGCAGGGAAGAAAAAACCACAAAATGTTCAAAATCCGGGCGCGCCCGATACCGCGCCCAAACCTGTCGCAGGGTTTGTTCTTGTAATTGCAGGGAAGAAAGAGGAGCCATAGGGCATCAAGTTTAATCTGAAGCCCGCTGACTGACAATCACAAGATAGGCTCAATCTGGCCGCCTGCCCCGACTAGCCGCGTTCGTAAGCCACAAAGGCAAAGGGGAGGCCCGTGGCGCTGACGTGCGTTTCGCGCCCGGTTTCCCGCCATTCCTGACGGTCGAAGGCGGGAAAGCAGGCGTCGCCAGGAACGTCCAGCCCGATTTCGGTGAGTAGCAGGCGGTTTGCCTGTGGCAGCGCCAGCGCGTAGAGTTGTTCGCCGCCGATCACAAAGGCTTCCGGGTGTCCGGCGGCAAGCGCGAGGGCTTCGGGAAGCGAACTGGCGACCTGCGCGCCGGGCGCGGGATAGTCGGGCTGGCGGCTGATGACGATGTTCAGGCGGCCCGGCAGGGGGCGAAAAGCGTCCGGCAGGGATTCCCAGGTTTTGCGCCCCATGATGACCGGATGACCCCGGGTCAACGCCCGAAAATGCCGCAGGTCTTCCGGCAGATGCCAGGGCAACCGGTTCTGGACGCCGATCACCCGATGGTGGGCGACGGCGGCAATCAGGGTGAGGCGGGGCTTATTTTGC
>JAITNI010000041.1 GCA_031290535.1 Zoogloeaceae bacterium | reverse complement strand
TGGAAAATGCCTTTCTGCATCTGAAACGTTGGCGAGGGATTGCGACACGGTATGCCAAAACTCCAAATCCTTCCTTGCTGCCGTGCAAATACGCTGCATCGCACTTTGGGCCGGTATCTCGTGACGGCACTATCTAGCGAATCTCCGAGCGTTCCAGCAAACGCCGCACCGCCTGTTTGAGCGGCGAGGCGTTCGGCAGGGCGTCGGCGCAAGCGGTCAGGGCAGCGGCGCTGGCGCGGCTGAGGGGTTTGACGGTGGCGACGGGGGAAACGGGCAACGGCTGCAAGGGTTGAACTTTCAGCTCAATCTGATTACACTCAAAACCCTTTTTCAAAAAATGGTCACAAAGGCGTGGGCTGATTTGCCGTAACTTGGCCGCCGTCGCGCCGTTTGCGGCGTGGATCACCATCACGCCCTGACGATAATTCACCACCCTGGCCTGCCCCGCCAACCCGGCGGGGAGCGCCTCGGCAAGACAATGACCCAGCGCAAACAACAGACGGGCATGAGCCAGCACATGCGCGGTGGCGTCGGAACGTTCGAGCAGTTTTTCGGGCGTATACATAGGAGACAGGTCAGTGCAGATTATTCTGGCATCCCCGCGCCTGAGTCAGGCGAGGACAATTCATCTTCGAGCGTGGCATATTGTCGCAGCCTTTGGCCTTTTTTTGTTGATCGTCTTCGCAGCCTCCTCCCTGTTGTCCTGGCTTTCCATTCAGGGGCGCTGGCTCGTGGCGCAAAATCTTCTCCATTCCATCCAGCGCCACGAAGTGCGGCAGGCCGAAAAATACGTGCAGGGCAACCTGTACGCGTTGGCCAGCAAGGTGGGCGAATTGCAGGCGCAAACCACGCAACTGGACATTTTGAGCCAGCGCCTTTCCAAAAAAACCGGCGTCAAGCCAGTCGGCAAGGCAGACCCGCAAGACCCCCAGGGCGGCCCCTTTGTGCCCGTGCCGCCCAATGAGGCCAGCCTGCGGCAAGAAATCGAGCGCCTCTCCCGCCAGATTCAGGAACAATCCCGCTTTTTGAGCCGCATTGAAGATCAGGTGCTGCAAACCAGCATCCAGCAGACCTTTTTGCCCACCACTTTGCCCGTGGCGGGCGGCGCAAGGATCGGCTCGCCCTTTGGGCCAAGGAATGACCCGTTCGGGCGCGGGCAGGCGATTCATGAAGGGCTGGATTTTTCCGCGCCCTATGGCACGCGCATTCTGGCGGCGGCGGGCGGCATTGTGGTGTATGCCGCCTATCATCCTGAATTCGGCAATCTGGTGGAAATCAGCCACGGCGGCGAACTGATTACCCGCTATGCCCACATGTCCGAACTCAGCGTCGCCGTTGGCGACGCCGTGCGCCGGGGCGAACAGGTCGGCCTGCTCGGCAATACGGGCCGCTCCACCGGCCCGCACCTGCATTTTGAAGTCAGAAAAGACGACCAGGCCATCGACCCCGCGCCCTTTTTGTCCGACACGCTTGCCCGCAAAATGCCTTGACGGAAACTTCCTGCGCGAAGCGCAGCCAAATCATCCTCCCCTGACCAGGCCGAAGGCCGCAGGATATCCGAAGGCGGGTTCCGCGCAGCCGAACACAAGGATTCGAGGATGGGCGCGGGGGCTTACAGCCTTGTGGGCGCGCTGATCTGGATTCCAGCAATCAGGACGAATACGCCCGTGAACCTGACAAGACGGTTTCTGTGTTCACGCGGTAAAGGTTTTTGCTTTTCCATCATTCGGTATGCCATGAAAAACGCGCGGGGAGGTACAATCTCGCCTGTTTTTCATGGAGCCTGACATGTCTTCCGAATCCCTGTCCCCCAACCTCAAAGCGGGCATCCTGGCCGAAGCCCTGCCCTATATCCGCAAATTCCACGGCAAGACCATCGTGGTCAAATACGGCGGCAACGCCATGACCGAGGAACACTTGAAGCAGTGCTTCGCCCGCGATGTGGTCTTGCTGAAACTCGTCGGCATGAATGTGGTGGTCGTGCATGGCGGCGGGCCGCAGATTGAAAGCCTGCTCTCCCGCGTCGGCAAGAAGGGGGAATTCGTGCAGGGAATGCGCGTCACCGACGCCGAAACGATGGAAGTCGTGGAAATGGTGCTTGGCGGGCAGGTGAATAAAGATGTGGTCAATCTCATCAATCAGGCGGGCGGCAAGGCCGTGGGCCTCACTGGCAAGGATGGCGGCCTCATCCGCGCCAAAAAACTGCTGCTGCCCAGCAAGGAGCATCCCGGCGACCTGATCGATGTCGGCCAGGTGGGCGACATTGTGGCGATTGACCCTTCGCTCATCGGCCTGCTGGATTCCGGCGCGTTCATCCCGGTCATCGCCCCCATCGGCGTGGGCCACGAAGGGGAAACCTACAACATCAACGCCGATGTGGCCGCCGGCAAGATCGCCGAAGTCCTGAAGGCGGAAAAGCTGGTGCTGCTCACCAATACCCCCGGTGTGCTTGACAAGGCAGGCAAGCTCCTGACCGGCATCACCCCCCGGGAAATCGACGTCATGGTGGAGGACGGCACGCTCTCCGGTGGCATGTTGCCCAAGATTGCCTCCGCGCTGGACGCGGCCCGTAGCGGCGTCAAAAGCGTGCACATCATTGATGGCCGGGTGGAACACGCCCTGCTCCTGGAAATCCTCACCGACCACGGCGTTGGCACGATGATTAAAAGCCGCTAGCCTGCCCCTTCATGATTCCCCGTTGCCCCGTCTGGATTTTTGACCTTGACAACACCCTGCATGACGCCGATCCGCATATTTTTCCGCACATCAACCGCGCCATGCAGCAGTATATCGAAACGCATCTCCAACTGGATGCCCACGCCGCTGGCTCCCTGCGCCAGCATTATTGGCAGCGTTATGGCGCGACGCTCCTGGGACTGATGCGTCACCACCAGACGGATCCCCGGCATTTTCTGGCGGAGACGCACCGCTTTCATGAACTGGAACGCATGGTGGTCTTCCATCACGCCGTCAAGGCGATGCTCGCACGGCTACCGGGCAAAAAACTGCTCTACTCCAACGGCCCAATGCGCTACGCCGGAGCCATTCTCGACATCACCGGCATGACGCCGTTTTTTGATGCCGTGTATACGGTCGAATCCACCCGTTTTTTGCCCAAGCCCTCCCTGCGCGGTTTTCGCCTGCTTCTGAACGCGGAAAAACTGAACCCGCATTGCTGCGTCATGGTCGAAGACAGCCTTGCCAATCTCCTGTCCGCCAAGCGGCTCGGGTTAAAGACCGTCTGGGTCAGCCGCAGCACACGCCAACCGCCCTATGTGGATGCCCGCATTCCCTCCGTGCTGGCGCTGCCGCACTTTTTGCGCCGGTTCTATCGGGATTCATTCCCATGAAGTGCACGCTTCAAAAAACCAGTTCCTCCCGCCGTTCGCCCTGCGCCTGACAACACTTTTCAGCGCCAGTCTGTCCGGGCGAATGCCGGGGGCGCCGGGACGTATCCACCAACCTCGCCCACCCTTCGGCCTGATACCGATGCAACCACTTGTACCCCGTCGCAGGCGACATCCCGTAGCGTCTCGGGCACAACTTGCCGCATATCGCTCCCGACTGCCCCGCAAACCCCACAAGCTCCTTCTTCAACAACATGGCTGACCTCTCTTTCCACGGCATTTGAGTTCCCCTTTACGGAAATGTCAAACGCCTGGAAAACAGTGCTCACTATGTGTCCGGTCTGTACATAACTTGAATGTTGCAGCAAAGTGTCGGCGGGGAGTGGCTGGGGGCATTTCGTTCTCTCCTTGGGGGAATCACCCCTTATCGGGGGGACTGAAATTATTAGACCAGAACATCACATTCTGGCCTGAAGCAAGAGCGCGCAAGGTCACGGCGCGGGCGGGGGCGTTTTGTATCCGGTCATTTCTGCCGCGATACGCAAGGCTTTGGCGGTAAACAAGGGCAAATCTTTTTCGTCCTGAATTCTGGTGGCCTGAATGAGGGTGAGCAGTTTTCCCTCGCTCAGATAAAAACTGGTCAGGGTTGCAAGCTGGAAATCTTCCATGCCTTCTTTCGTTGCCACCTGGCCGCGACCATAGGCCAGCATGGAACGGAATCCGGGCTTCTTTTCCACGAATCCCTTGTGCGTCATGAAAGTGATGATGATCTTGCGCCGGGATAAGGCCCCGCTGATGATGGTTTCGAGTTCCCGGAGGAAGTCCGCCTTGCCATATTGGCGGGCGACGGTTTTTTCCACCAGATACGTTGTGACGATGAACCCGGTTTTGCCAATAGAGACTCTGGAAAAAATATCGTCATACGACAGATGGGCATACCACGAAGGAATGGCGAGCACATCCGCTTCCCGGATGGCAATCTCCTCTGTCGGAACAAATTGGGCGAAAACGACGGTGTTCGTACCGAATTCCCCGTCCATCCGGGTCAGGTCAATGGGGAACAGCGCGTCGGCCCGACTGAAGCCCTGGGGGCTGGCGAAGGCAACGGCGGCATTGCCGATCTGTACCGTTTCTCCCGATGCGGCGGGAGCGGCGCAAA
>JAITNI010000219.1 GCA_031290535.1 Zoogloeaceae bacterium | reverse complement strand
CTCTGACAAGGGGGATGAGGAGGGGTTGGGGCAGCTCAGATTGCCACCGCAAGAAACCCCTCATGCTCCTCCCCTTGTGTGCGGCTTTGCCGCATTCTGCTTTGCAGAACCAGCCTTCGGCCTGGTCAGGGGAGGATGATTTGCCGCGCTTCGCGCAGGAAAAACGAGGAAAACGCCTTTGTGCGATTGCTCTGGCGAGTTCACTCAAAACGAACATTGCTGGTTTACAATGTCACGATGAAAAAACCCTCCTCGCTGACCCCCTCCTTCCTGTTCCCGTTCATGGTGCTTGTCATTCTGGCCGGGCTTTCCTTCTGGCTGGAGCGGGCGACGGAAGTCCATCTCGTCAAGGATGACGGCAAGACCCGCCACGCCCCGGACACGCTGGTGGAAGACCTCACCCTGTACCGCCATGATGCCAACGGCCTGTTGCAATACAAACTCGCCGCGCCGCTTCTGGAGCACTACCCGGACGACGACAGCAGCCTGATTCAGCAGCCCCGCCTCATCAATTACCGCCCGGACGGGCCGGAAGTCGTCCTGACCAGCGAAGAGGCGCTCGTCACCGAACAGGGCAAGCACATTCTGGCAAGAAACAACGTGATCATTACCCGCGCCGCTTTTGACAGGCGCGGCGAAATGGTGGCGCGCACCCCGGAACTGACCATCCTGCCAGACGAAGGCCGCGCCTTCAACCAGCATCCGGTCGACATCCGCGAGGGTCAAAACTGGCTGAAAGGCGTCGGTGTCCAGATTGACAACAACAAGGGCGTCTTTTCATTACAATCCAGGGTGACGGGCGAAATGTTCCGCAACCCGCCCCGGAAATGATTTTCATGATGAAAAAATCCTTCTCTCTCCTCTTCTGCCTTGCCATTCTGATCTCTCCCGGCCTTGCTCAGGCCGAAAAAACCGACCGCGAAAAACCGATCGCGCTGGAAGCCGACCGGATCAGCGTCGATGACCTTCAGCATGTGCAAACACTAGAGGGGCATGTGGTGCTGACGCAGGGCACACTCACCATTCTCTCCGACAAAATTGTCATTACCGAAGACCCCTACGGCTTTCAGCACGGCGTCGCCTTTGGCGGCCCCGGCGGGCTGGCGCGCTTCAAACAAAAGCGGGACGGCAGCGAAACCTGGGTTGAGGGCGAAGGCGAGCGCATCGAATACAACACCCATACCGAGGTGGCGGAACTTTTCAAACAAGCCTGGGTCAAAAGCGGCGAAGACCAGTTGAAGGGCGACTACATCTGGTACGACTCCATCGCCGGGCGCTATCTGGCCACCTCCGAAAAAACGGCGACCTCCGGCAAGGGGACGCCCCCGGAACGGGTGCGGGCGGTTCTGTACCCAAAAAATCAGGAGGAGACCGCCCCGGAAAATACGCCGCCCACACCGCCCCGGCTCCTTGCGCCGCAACCCTGAGCGCAGCAAGTCCTCCCGCGCATGGCATGAAAAATCGCGCTTTCCTTCGCCAGAAATCGGCCTTGTTGCGGTTAGAAACAACGTAGAAAAAAATCATTGACAGTATCATCCATGTCCCTATAATGGGGAAATTGTTGCACTGCAATACGCAACATGGATGTTTTTCCTCTATAATCGCTCCACCCACTGCCACAAAGGAATTTCGCCATGACTTTCAATGCTCCCGAGCAATTCGCTGTCGCCAACAAAGCCGCCGTCGACTCCCTGGTTTCTCTGGCCAACACCGCCCTCGCCTCTGCCGAGCGCATCGCTGCCCTGAATCTGAATACCGCCCGTTCCGTGCTGGAAGATTCCGTCGCCAACACCAAAGCGCTTCTGGGCGCCAAAGACCCACAGGAAGCCCTTTCCCTGCAAACGTCCATCGCGCAGCCGAATGTAGAAAAAGCCGTTGCCTACACCCGCAGCGTGTACGAAATCACCGCCCAGACCAAAGATGATCTGACCAAACTGGTCGAAGCCCAGTTCGCCGAGTTTCAAAAGCAGGTTGCCAACCTGCTGGATCAGTCCAGCAAGCGCCTGCCGGTCGGTTCCGATGTCGCCGTCGCGGCGGTCAAGTCCGCCATCAACGCGACCAATTCCGCTTTTGAAAGCCTGAACAAGGCCGCCAAGCAAGTTTCTGAAATCGCCGAAGCCAACGTAGCCGCCGCGACCAATGCCACGGTAAAGGCCGTCAGCGCCACGACTTCCGCGACCAAGAAAAAGCCGGCCTGAGTACAAGACCGGCCCTTTGCAAAAATCTCCCCGCCCCGGCGGGGGATTTCGCCATCCACCTGAAAACAAGGAGACTATATGAGCACCCCGAATTTTGAACAACTGGTTGCCGCCCAAAAAACAAACGCCGAGCTGGCCAGCACCTTGCTGCGCGCGACGTTCAATGGCATTGAGCGGCTGTCCGCGCTCAATCTGGCCGCCTCGCGTGATTTTCTGAACGCGACGGTCGCTAATGTCCAGCAGGTGCTGGCCGCCAAGAACCCCGGCGATCTCGCCAAGCTGAACGTCAACCTGACACAACCCGGCGTCGAAAAATGGCTGGACTATTCCCGCAACGTCTACGACCTCCTGACTTCCGTACAAAAGGAAGTCGCCTCAACGGTGCAAGGCCAGTACACGGAATTTTCCCGTTCGGCCACGGCCAATCTGGACAGAACCAAGGCCGCGCCCGGAGGCGACGTGTTCGCTGCTGTCGTCAAATCCGTGCTGGATGCTTCCAACCGCACGTTTGAACAGGCCAACGCCTTCGCCAAACAGGCCGCCAGCATCGCCGAAGCCAACATTCAGGCCGCCACGGCGACCGCCAAGGCTGCTGCCAGCACCAAGCAACCCGCAGCCAAGAAATAAATAACCGCCCGCTGTTCGGCGTCCCCCAAAACCCCGGCCAAGGCCGGGGTTTTGTTTTTCTGCCGGGACACTTTCACGCCGCCCTTGCGCGCATTGACGTTCGAGGGATTTATATCGTCAATCCCAAAAATAAATACATCCCACCGTTCGCCCTGAGCCTGGTCGTTGGGCAGGATTCGGCGGCTCACCATGAACGGAAAATTGTGGGAACACCGATCACGGCAAGCGCGATCGCCACGACATCCGTAATCCCCTGCCGTGACAGTCGTGCCCCCGGAGGGTTTTTGCCAGACTTGACAAGGGTCAGGCACTCATTATAATGAGAAGTGTTATTGTTTATAAATCGTTCTCATACCAATAACGCTTGTTGTTTGTTGGCGGGCAGTCCAGATTTGCCATCCTGCCGAGGCCCGGAGGCAACAGGTGTTTTGAGTGAGCCAGCGCTTTTTTCATTGCCCGTTCTGTCCGTTCGCAACAGAAGCATTGTTTTTTTCGTCATCTTTTCGCACGGAGAGGCGGGGCGTCCGCCATGCCGCCCACGCGAAACTTTTTCAGAGGAGTTGATTGTCATGTCCCGTTTTCCCCGATTTGCCGCCGCCTGTTTGTTGTTCGCCGGTTTTTCCTGCGCGGCTTTTGCGCTCGAATATCCCATTGGTACGCCACAACAAAAGGCAGGGATGGAGATTGTCGCGGTCTATCTGCAACCGATCGAAATGGAGCCGGAAGGCATGATGCGGAAGGCCTCCGAGTCGGACATCCACATTGAGGCCGACATTCACGCCTTGAGCAACAATGCCAACGGCTTTGAGGAAGGCGCGTGGATTCCGCATCTGATCGTCAAATACGAAATCAGCAAGATTGACGCCGAGTACAAGCTGGCGGGAGAATTCATGCCGATGGTGGCCAACGATGGCCCGCACTATGGCGACAACATCAAACTTTCCGGCCCCGGCAAGTATCGGGTGAAATACACCATTCTGCCGCCTTCCGAAAACAAGAACGCCCATTTTGGCCGCCATACCGACCGCGCTACCGGCGTACGTCCGTGGTTCAAGCCTTTTACGGTGGAATATGAATTTACCTATGTCGGCATTGGCAAGAAAGGCGGGTATTGAGCCATGCGTCCCCTCAAACTTTGCGCGGCCCTGGCTGCCGCCGGTCTGGCCTTCCCCGCGCTGGCCGCGCCGGACGACGCCACGCTGCAAAAACTGATGGCGCGGCTGGAACGGCTGGAAGCGCAAAACGCGCAACTGGTACAGGAAGTCCGCGCCCTGAAGGCGGAAAACGCCGAAGTCGTCAAGGGACTGGAAAGCGAACGTATTTCCCAGTACGAACCCGAACTGACCTCGCGTCTGAAGGCCGTCGAAAAAGATGTGCTGGACATGAAAAAACCGGCCAAAATCGCCGAGGCGCTGGAAGGCATCAAGGTGGACGCGGCGCTGACCACCGTCGTGCAACGCGCCTCTGGCCTGCCGCATGGCGTCAAGGATGTGGGCAGTCAGCTTAACTATCGCGCCGATGTGAGCGTCGAAATTCCTCTGGAGCCGATTGGCGATATTGAGCAAAAGGTTTTCGCTCAGGTGCGTATCGGCCAAGGAGAAGGATTGAACGCGCCATTGGGGTATCTGGGTCATTTCAATGTTCCCAATGCCGCTGCTTTTCGCGCCAGCGGCGCGAATCCAGACGATTCCGTCGCCATTCTGGGGCAAGCCTGGTATCAGGCGGCCATTCCCCTGCCTCTGGGCGGTTTTCGGGGGTATTCCAAAGAGACGCTGGAGTTGACCTTCGGCAAGGTGGATATTTTCGGTTTCTTCGACCAGAACGATGTGGCCGGAGACGAAGCCTCGCAGTTTTTGAACGCCGTGTTCGTTCATAATCCGCTGCTTGACGCCGGGGGCGAGGTGGGCGTGGATGCCAACGGTTTCCAGCCCGGCTTCATCACGTCTTACGTCAATGAGCATAACGGCGCGGAACCCTGGCGGCTTTCCCTCGGCGTGTTTGCCGCAGGCGACACAGCCTCCAATTATCAGGACAGCGCCGATTCGCCGCTGGTGATCGCGCAGGCGGAAAAAACCCTGAAGCTCTTTGGCGGACAAAGCGGCAACTATCGCGCCTATGCCTGGTCACGCCGGGATGTGCCGCAATTTACCGGCACGACCAGTCGTCGGCACAGCGGCTTTGGCTTTTCGGTCGATCAGCAAGTGGGCGATGGCGTCAAACTGTTTGGCCGCTACGGGCAACTGACCAGCGGCAAGCTGCCTTTTGACAAGGCGCTGGCGCTGGGTACGGAAATCAACGGTAGCCACTGGGGGCGCTCTGGCGACGCGATCGGCATCGGCGCAAGCTGGCTGAAAGCCAGCCGTGACTATCGCAAGGCGGGCGGCGAAGGCTATCTGAGCCACGAAAGTTTTGAAAGTGGCATCGCCGATTTCAGCTTTACGCCGTCCGGCGCGGAAAAGGTGGCGGAAATCTATTATCGCTATCGCCTCTCGCCGCAGGTGGAAATTTCGCCCGATTTTCAATGGATTCATCGTCCGGGCGCCAATCCTGACGCGAGTTCTGTGAAAGTATGGGGCTTGCGCGCCAACATTGCCTACTAAGGGAGGCCGCCCTATGAATGCGCTTCTGAAAAAAATGCGCCTCGCCGCCTGCCTGATGCTGGTGTGCGGTGTCGCGCAGGCGGCGGATTTGCCGACCTTCAAGCTCCTCATCAAAGACGGGCGGTTGTTCCCGGAAACACTGGAAGTGCCCGCCAATACCCGTTTCCGGCTCGAAATCACCAACGCCGGGCCGGGCGCGGCGGAATTCGAGAGCCTGGAACTCCGCAAGGAAAGCGTCCTCGCCCCCGGCGTGACCCGCACGCTGGTCTTTCACCCCTTGAAACCCGGCCGCTACCCGTTTTTTGACG
>JAITNI010000079.1 GCA_031290535.1 Zoogloeaceae bacterium | reverse complement strand
AGGCGCTTTCAGTCTGTCAAATCGCCGTGCTGCGAGGCGGGCAGGCGGGCAATAAACGTTTTCGCAACACGTCCTATCGCCACCTGCGCGCTCTGCGGGCGATGGGCAAGGTGGGCACGCGCCAGCGCCTCTGCCTTGCCAACGGCAAGCTAGAAATGATTTTTTACGCAAAACCCAATCCTGAAAGGAGCCAGTGATGGCCAGGCAAAAAACCACGGCGGCGCTGTATGTCTGCCAGTCGAAGGAAGAAACCATGAACGCGATCAAGGAACTGGGCGACGCCCAGCGCGCCCTGATTCGTCTGGATACCGAACTCTCGGACGAAATCGCCGCCATCCGGGCGCGTGAAATCCCGCAGATCGAGGCGTACCGCGCCCGCATCGAAACCCTGACGGCGGGGGTGCATGGCTGGTGCGAGGCCAACCGCTCGACACTGTGCGAAAAAGGCGCGAAGACGGCCAACCTGATTACCGGAGAAGTCAGCTGGCGCATCCGCCCCGCGTCGGTAAGCGTGAGGAATAAAGACGCGGTAATGCAGACTTTGTTAGACAACGGCATGACCGAATTCCTGCGGATGACCGCCGACATCGACAAGGAAGCCATCCGCGCCAACCCGCAGGCGGTCAGGGACATCAAGGGCATCACCGTCGGCAGCACCGGCGAGGATTTTGCGATTCTGCCGTTTGAGGTGGAGGTGGCGGTATGAGACAGATTGAGGAGCAAATACTTCGTGCCCAACTGGCGACAGGATGCGTCCATGAAAAAGACCTCGCCGCGCTGCTGGGGCTTTCTCAACACGCTTTCTGTGTAAGAAAGATTCGCGGGCGCTTCCCGAAAAAGGAATTACTCATATTGGCGATCTCGCGCCCGGATATTGATGCCGACTACATCCTGAACGGGGACAGGAAAGAGCCGCCGTTCTTTCCCGGCGTTTCAGAAAAAACCATCCGTGCCCTGCATCAGGCTACGGGCGCTTTCCTGCTCGAATTACAGGAGAAATTATCATGAGTTTTCAAAACATCCCCCCCGCCAAGGCGCTCGCTCGCCTGCGCGGCGGCATTCGCGCCGAGTGCGCGAAACAGGGCATTGACGACGACATCCGCAAGGCGATGCTCTCCCGCATCGCGGGCGTGGGGTCTTCCAAAGACCTGACCTTGAAGGACGCCCACCGGGTGCTTGACCACCTGCGCCAGACTGGACGCGGCATGGGCAAACCGGCGAAGGATAAAAAGATTGGCGCGGACTGGAAGTTTGTTTTTTCCGTCACCCCCAGCCGCCAGCCGCTGCTCAAAAAAATCTACCGCCTCGCCGAGACCCTTGGTCAGGCGCAAACGCCGCCCGTCCCCGTTGCCAGCAAGGCGTATGTGGAAGGCATCGCCGTGCAGATGGTGGGCGCGACCACGCTGCTGGAATTCTGCGACACCGACCTGCTGCACACCATCGTGCAGGCGCTGGAAGTACACATCCGCCGCAACAAACTGCGTGGCGCGGCGGTGCTGGCGAAGATGAAGGCGGGCGGATAAAAGCATGTCCCCGGAAACCCTCCACGCCCTGCGGAATCTGCCGGTGTTCCCCACCTCCGCCGAATTGCTGATTCAGGTGATCGGCATTGAGGCGGCGGCGCGGCTGATTACGGCGTGGCCGGGGCAATCCTTCCCCGTGCCCTCGCCCGCGCTGGTGCGCGGCGTGTTGCGCGTCGGCGGCCCGCAACACGCCCGCTTGCGGGACGTGGTAGGGAGTGTCGCGGCGGAGAAAATCATCCGTCACTGGCGCGGCTCCGACCTGTACATTCCGTCCTGCAAGGAAGCCATCGCCGCCCGCGCCCGCGACCATTATCGCGCCCGGTTTGACGAACTGACGGGGCGGGGCTATAGCTACACCCACGCCGTGTTTGAGATCGGCATCCAGTTCGGCGTGACTGGCAAGACCATCGAAAAAGCCCTGAAGGAAGCCGACACCCTCCCGCCAGACCCTCTGCCGTTCCGGCAGGGAGATTTTTTCAGGTAGTGGAAGCCTCCTCTGCCGAACCCCTTCCCCCTGACGCAACTCCTCCTGAGGGTTAAAAATGCAGTCTGCAAACCGCATTTTTAACCGCATTCCGGCGCGAACCGCGCCTTGTTTATCAGGAGCCTCACCATGTCCAAGCTCGCCCCCGCCGCCATTCTGAATGGCACCGCCTACATTGCCGGGTTTTCTCTCGAAAACTCCTCCAAAGTCACCGTTTCCACCTCTTATGAGGAAAAGACCCTCCCCAACTATCAGGGGGGCGGCGGCAATGATGATTCCTTCAAGCGCCTCACCGCCTGCACCATCGCGCTGGATGCCCGCAACGTTTCCCTCAAAACGCTGGAAGTTGCCTTCGGCGGCACGGGGACGGCCATCCTGGCTACGGCAATCACCGGCGAAGCGCACGTCGCGGGCGAACCCGGCGCGCTGATCGAAATTGACAGCTTGCAGGACATGAGCGCCTCGCTCGTTGTCGAAGATTCCGCCAGCGGCGTACTGGCGGAGGGTGTTGATTACATCCGCAAACGCGGCGGCATCATCCCGATTGAGGGCGGCGGCATTACCAAGGGCGACGATCTCACCTTTGATTACACGCGCAATAAAGGCGCGATCCTTCAGGCGCTGCTGCGCTCTGCCTGGGAAGCCGACCTGTTCTTTGACGGCATCAACGAGCGCGACGGCCAGCCGTGGATTGGTAAATTTTTCCGGGTCAACTGGAGTCCGGCGGACAATTTTGAGCTGATCGGCGATGACTTTGCGACGTTCTCCATCAGCGGCGAAGTGCTGCGCGACGAAACCCGCACCGGCGTGGGCGAGTCGCAATTCTTCGAGATTCGCGTCGGCAGCCTCAACTGACGCGCCAGAATCACAAGGCAGCAGGGCGGGGAGCAACGGGGTTTTACGGCGCAACGCGCCGCCCTTTACTCCTCCCCTGAGCTTTTCCCCCCTGACAAGGGGGGGGGCAGGGGGGTTGGGAAGGCCGGGAGGGGTTTGGGGTGAGTGCAACCTGAAACCTCCCAAACCCCTCTCCTCTCTCCCCTTGTCAGGGGAGAGCGCCCCGCCAAACCTGCTTAAAGGATGTCCCATGCAATCC
>JAITNI010000353.1 GCA_031290535.1 Zoogloeaceae bacterium | reverse complement strand
ACCCTTGTCAACTTGCCGGGTGGCAACCCGCTTCCAGAAGATGATGGAATATTTACCTTCGCAGCAGGGGATGCCTGCAACCTTGCTGAATTTCGGAACAACTCTTTTCATATCGCACATTCAAACTCTGTCATTGAGCATGTGGGTAATTGGCAGCATGTACTTGATTTTGCGAATGAATTACAAAGAGTTGCAAAAGTATTTTATCTGCAAACGCCAAATTTTTGGTTTCCCATTGAGCCACACTTTGTTTGTCCATTTTTGCATTGGCTTCCCAAGGCGCTCAGAATAAAAATGATCGCCAATTTCAATATCGGGCCACACAAAAAAGTGCAGAACTATCATGCAGCCAGGATAAAAGCTGAAAGTTACAATTTGCTTTCAAAGAGGGATTTGAGGCATTTGTTTCCTCATGCAGCTTTGCACAAGGAACGCTTTTTTCTCTTGACAAAATCGCTTATTGTAACAAATAAGGGATAAGATAAGTCGTTAAGGGAACTCTGAATAACCCCGTTCGCCCTGAGCTTGATCGTTGGGCATTCCCTGTAAAAACGAGGCTTCGACTGCCTCAGCCCGAACGGCTGAAAGTTGTTCAGCGCTTCCTTAATTTTATTTCTGCACCTCATGATGCATGATGCCTGAGATTCGCAAACGCAGAACCACTTTCCTGCTGGAAAATCTCCCCGGAAGGGTCGCCTCCACTCCAGCTTGCCAAAAATGCCAAAACGTATGAGGCGCGCAAAAAATTGCGCGCCTCTGCGGACGTGAGGAAACCGCCATCACAAAAACCCGGCAGACCAAACAATTAAATGTTATTTACATTGCAGGAAAAATTATAACCTTCCCTGAGGGTTTGATTAAGATAGCCTCTTTCATTCACGAGAAGTTTCATGATGGTTCCCCGTATTGCGATCTTTGGCGCGGGCGCGATTGGCGTTTATCTGGCCGGAAAGCTGGCGCAGGGCGGCGTTCCGGTTCGCCTGATTGCCCGCCCGGAGGCGGCGGCGCAGATTGCGCGCGCGGGTCTTGTCATTGACGAAGGGGAGGAACGCCTGCAAATTTCCGCTGCAAAAAACCCAAACTTCTGGGTCGGCACAGCGGCAGAGGCAAGGCGGCATGTTGAACAGACCGGCCTCGCGCCCGATGCGCTCCTCATCACCACCAAAAGTCAGCAAATCGTCCCGGCGCTGGCGGAAATTGCTCCCCTGCTCACCCCACAAACCCTGATCGCCTGTCTGCAAAACGGCATTCCGTGGTGGTATCTGCAAGGGCTTGACCCTCTGCCCAATCATCCCAGTCCCCCTTTGGCGGCGCTGGCCGGGCATTCCTTCGCAACCCTTGACCCGGAGGGCGTCCTGCCGAAAGCCTTGCCGCCCCAACAGGTGTCTGGCGTGGTCATTCACAAATCCGCCGAACAGATCGCCCCCGGCCATGTGGAAGCTCGCCGTGTGGAGGGCGACCGTTTTCTTTTTGGCTCCCCTTTGCCAGAACACGAACCTGCGGGAGAAGCCGCCGTGCGGGCAGCGTTTGAACAGGCGGGATTGCGCGCCGAAAAAAGCACGGACATCCGCCATGCCGTCTGGGAAAAACTGCTTGGCAATGCCGTATTGAATCCCCTTTCCGCCCTCACCGGCGCGTCCGTTCGGGAGATTGTGGAATTCCCCCTCACCCGGCAACTGGGGCTGGCGGCAATGGAAGAAGCCCTCACCATTGCGGCCGCCAGCGGCGTTGACCTGCAAATTTCGCTCACGCAGCGGCTGGAACGCGCCCGTGCCGTGGGCGACGTCCGTACTTCCATGTTGCAGGATAAAATCCGCGCCCGCCCGCTGGAAGTCGAAGGTATTCTCGGCACGCTGCTTGAACTTGCCCACATGACCCAAACCGCCGCCCCGCGCCTAAAAACCCTTCACGCGGCGACGGCGCTGCTTTCCCAAACGCTGGTCGCAGGCGGCCAGCCCTCTTTTCCCTTTTCATCCACCGGAGCACTCCCATGAGCACGCAAAAACTTCTGACCTTCGTCCAGGACATCACCCGCCTTCTGAACCGCAACCCCGCTGAATCCGAAATTCTCGTGGAGGGCAAAAAACTGGTCGCCACACTGGTCTCCAGCGATGAATGGCTGCCGGACGCCTTCGCCCAGCCGCATCCCGATCATTACCAGCAATATCTGCTTTACGCCGATCCGCTGGATCGCCTCTCCATCGTCAGTTTTGTCTGGGGGCCGGGTCAAAAAACCCCGGTGCATGACCACCTGACCTGGGGCATTGTCGGCGGCCTGCGCGGCGAGGAACGCGAAACCACCTTCCAGAAACAGGCGGACGGCAGCTACAAGCCGACCGGAACCGGGGTGCTCCACGCCGGAGAAACCACTGCCGTATCGCCCGTCATCGGCGATATTCACGAAGTCTCCAACAACCTGACTGACCGGCCTTCGATCAGCATTCACGTCTATGGCAAAAACATTGGCCGCGTGCATCGGCATGTATTCGACCCGGCCACGGGCGCGGCAAAATCCTTTGTTTCCGGGTACGCCAACCCGGAAGTTGTGCCGAACCTGTGGGGAGGCGTCGCCGCATGAGGCTGTCGTATACCGATTCCGCCGAAATCCGCGCCGCCCTGCTGGAACGGCGCGAAATCGCCCTGCTGGATGTGCGCGAGGAGGATCCTCACGCGCAGGGACATCCCCTGTTCGCCGCGCATCTGTCGCTCTCCCGCCTCGAAATGGAGGCTTACGCCAAACTGCCGCGCCGCGATGTGCCCATCGTCACGCTGGATAAGACGGGCGCGTCCGGTGGACGCGCCGAGCGGGCCGCCCTGCGGCTGCTGGAACTGGGTTTTGTCGATGTCTCCGTGCTGAAGGGCGGCATTGCCGGCTGGCAGGCGGCGGGCGGGGAACTGTTCCGCGATGTAAACGCGCCCAGCAAGGCATTCGGCGAACTGGTGGATGCCACCCGGCATACGCCCGCGCTTTCCGCCGCAGAGGTCAAGGCGCTGCTGGAGGCAAAAGCGGATGTGGTGGTGGTTGACGTGCGCCGCTTTGACGAATACCAGACCATGAGCATTCCCACTGGCATCAGCGTGCCCGGCGCGGAGCTGGCCTTGCGCGTTCCCGAACTCGCGCCGAATCCCCAGACCCGCGTCATCGTCAATTGCGCCGGACGCACCCGCAGCATCATCGGGACACAGTCGCTGGTCAATTTCGGTCTGCCCAATCCGGTCGCCGCCCTGAGAAACGGCACGATCGGCTGGACGCTGGCCGGACTGGGCGCGTCCCTCGAACACGGCCAGACGCGCCGCTTTGGCGCGGTTCCAGAGGCCACTCGTCAGGCCGCCGCAAAACAGGCGCAAGCGCTTGCGGAAAAAGCGGGCGTTCATCGGGTGACGCTCGCTGACATTGAAGCCTGGAAAAGCCAGACGGGCCGCACCACCTATTTCATCGACGTGCGCGACCCGGAAGAATACCGCGCCGGACACTTGCCCGGTTTTCGTTCCGTCCCCGGCGGGCAACTGGTGCAGGAAACCGAAATGACCGCCGCCGTGCGCGGCGCGCGCCTCGTGCTGGCCGACACCGATGGCGTCCGCGCCGCCATGACCGCCTCCTGGCTCGCGCAAATGGACTGGGAAGTGTTCGTGCTCACGCCGCCGCCCGAAAACCACTGGCAGGAAACCGGCGATTGGCAAACGCCCTTCCCGTCTTCCGCCGCCACAACGCCAACGATTTCCCCGGCCACCCTGCACGCATGGCAACAGTCCTCCACCCCCCCGGTCGTCATTGACCTGACCGCCCACGCCAATTACCGGCGCGGCCATATTCCCGGCGCATGGTATGCCCTACGCGCCGAACTTGGGTTCGGCGGCGATGCGCTGGCAAAACTCCCCAGGGCATCCCGCTACGTGTTGACCTGCCTCTCCGACCGCCTCGCCCGTTTCGCGCAACCGGAACTCGCCCGTCAGGTCGAAGGCGAAGTGGTGGTGCTGAACGGCGGCACCAGCGCCTGGACGTCAGCGGGTCTACCGCTGGAACAGGAAGAACATCTGGCCTCCCCGCCCCTTGACCGCTACCGCCGCCCCTACGAGGGCACCGACGCCAGCCGGGAGTCCATGCAAGCCTATCTGGACTGGGAATACGGCCTCGTCGCGCAGCTTGAGCGGGATGACACCCACCATTTCCGGGTGCTCTGAAACGGCTGTTTTGATTTTTCCCCGTTCATGGGGGAGGAGCAAAACGAAAGCCCTCCTGCTCCTCCCCCTTGTGTGCGGCTTTGCCGCATTCTGCTTCGCTTCGGCTGTCCTCTTGCCTTCGGCTT
>JAITNI010000291.1 GCA_031290535.1 Zoogloeaceae bacterium | reverse complement strand
AATTTAATCAGGGTGTCGCGCCCGGTGTGGCCGCGCGCCAGCCGGATGGCGCTCATGGTGGCTTCGGTGCCGGAGGAGACGAGGCGCACGCTCTCCAGCGAGGGGACGCGCTGGCAGAGGGTTTCGGCGAGTTCGATTTCCGCCTCGATCGGCGCGCCGAAGGAAAGGCCATCGGCGGCGGTTTGGGTCACAGCGGCGATGACTTCCGGGTGGGCATGGCCGAGAATCAGCGGCCCCCAGGAGCCGACGTAATCCAGATAGGTTTTGCCTTCCACATCCTCAAGGGTTGCGCCCTGACCCCGGCGGATGAAGGGCGGCGTGCCGCCCACGGAGCGAAAGGCGCGCACGGGGGAATTGACGCCGCCGGGAATGTGGCGCTGGGCGCGTTCAAAAAGCGTCTGGTTGCGGGAGGTCATGAGGGAATTTGTCCTTTGAAGAGTAATTGGTAAGCTCGCGTCCGTTCGGTGATGGCGGCGAGTTGGGTGTTGAAATCCATGTCCGGGTCGGACAAGGACTGAAAAAGATCGCTGATGATGGCGAGGAAGTCCGCGCCTGCCTTGATGAGCGGCGGCGCGTTTTCCAGCGTGATGCCGCCGATAGCGCAGACGGGGACGGCGAGTTCGGCTTTGGCGCGGGCGAACAGGTCAAGCGGCGCGCGCGGGGCTTGCGGTTTGGTCGGCGAATCATACACCGCGCCGAAGGCGACGTAATCCGCGCCTTCGGTCACCATCGCTTTGGCGCGTTCAAAATCGTCATAACAGGAGGCACCGATGAAGACGTCTTCACCGAGAATGTGCCGCGCCTCGGCGACGGAAATGTCGTCGCGGCCCAGGTGGACGCCGTTGGCGCGAACGGTACGCGCCAATTTGATGTCATCATTGATGATGAGACAGGCGTCATGGAAGTCGCGGAGGCGACGCAGGGCGATGGCCTGCGTTTGGCGCGTTTTTGCATCGACGGTTTTGGCGCGATATTGCAGCCAGCGCCCGCCGCCTTGCAGGACAGCTTCGGCGACGGCGATAAGTGTGGGGGTGTCAAGGCCGTCGGGAAGGATGGCGTACAGGCCGCATTGGCGCAGAAAAAGCCGACATGGATGAATTTCGTAGAGGCGGTTGGGAATCCATTGTCCCTGACCGGGGCGGTAGCCATGCGCCAGTGTGTGCCAAGCGTAATTTTCCGCGAGATCAACGGCGGCATCCATTTTGCCCTCGTGCGCCAGATGGGCGGCGATGGCGGAGGCCAGGGTGCAGCCGGAACCGTGGTAGCTTTCCGGCAGGCGCTGCCAGCGGTTCTCGTAGATCACTCCCGTCGCGCCATAGAGGCGATTGACCACGCTTGGGGTGGGCGCGTGCGCGCCGGTAATCAGCACATAGCGCGGCCCCAGCGCGAGAAGGCGGGCGGCGAGGTCAGCGGTCAGGGCAGCCAGATCGGCGTGGGCGAGGGCGGCATCGTCGGGCACGGCTTCGCCCAGCAGGCGAAAGGCTTCCGGCAGATTGGGGGTGATGAGGGTGGCGCGGGGTAGCAGTTTTTCACGCAACACGGCGAGCAGGTCGGCGTCAACAAAGGCATCGCCGCGCCCGGAGGCGAGCACGGGGTCAAGCACCAGCGGGGTTTGCGGGAATTCGGCGACAATTTTGGCCACCATCCGCGCATTCTCCGCGCTGCCCAGCACCCCGACCTTGACTGCCGCCACCGGCATATCGGAGAGCAGCGCCCGCGCCTGCGCTTCCACCAGCGAGGCCGCGACTGGATGTCCGCTGGTCACGCCCGCCGTATCCTGCACCGTGAGCGCCGTCAGCACGGTGAGCGGATGGCAGCCGAGGGCAGCCAGTGTCAGCAAATCCGCCTGAATGCCCGCGCCGCAGGAAGGGTCGCTGGCGGCGAAAACGAGGACGGGAGGAGGGGAGGGCGCAGGTTTGCACATGGAATGACGATGCCCGGAAACGGGGACTGAAATAGAAGAGAGAAGTGTGGCAAATCAAAGGATTATTGGGTACAATTAAAGCAATTTTACCTGAAATGTCTTTTTGACAGGGCTGAAATCAAGGCGTGTCCAGTAGTGCAGGCTTGCATGGCTGGCGTGATCGATGATGGCTTCATCATGGGGCGTCTCAGAGAATCAAGACGAGGAAAAAATTGGTCGATACAGCACAACTGAGCGGCGCTAAAGTCATGGTGATTGACGATAGCAACACCATCCGCCGCAGCGCGGAAATCTTTCTGGTTCAGGCCGGATGCAAGGTGCTTTTGGCGGAAGACGGCTTTGACGCCCTGGCCAAAATTGCCGAGCACAAGCCGGACATCATCTTTTGCGACATCATGATGCCCCGTCTGGATGGCTATCAGACTTGCGCGCTCATCAAGAAAAACGCGCTTTTTCGGGCAACACCCGTTATCATGCTCTCGTCCAAGGATGGTCTTTTTGACCGCGCTCGCGGGCGGATGGTGGGGTCGGATCAGTATTTGACCAAACCTTTTACCAAAGATAGTCTGTTGCAGACGGTGGCAGGTTTTCTCGCGCAAGCCCAAGGCGTCTGATTTCTCACGGAGAGGTTGTGTAAATGGCAGTTAAGAAAATTCTCGTGGTTGATGATTCCCCCACGGAGCGCTTTGTGCTCAACGATTTGTTGAGCAAGGAGGGCTACACGGTCATCGCGGCTGCAAGCGGTGAGGAGGGCGTTGCCAAGGCCAAGGCCGAGTTGCCCGACGTGATTGTGATGGATGTCGTGATGCCCGGCCTGAACGGTTATCAGGCGACCCGCATCCTGACCCGGGACGAAGCCACCAAGAATATTCCGGTCATCCTGTGTACGACCAAGGGGCAGGAGACCGACAAGATCTGGGGGATGCGTCAGGGTGCGATTGACTACATGGTCAAGCCGGTCAATTCCAAACAATTGCTGCAAAGAATTGCAGATCTTTCCTGATCGACGCCTCCTATGTCCAGACGCACCAGCCTCCGTCAATTCCAGCAATACCTGATCGATCGCCTGTCGACCCTGGCGCATGGCGAGGGGGCCTCTTCCCTGTTGTGCATCCAGGTGGGGGAAAGCCGCTGGCTTCTGAATCTCTCCGAGTCCGGCGAAATCGTGACCTTGCCGCCCCTGACCAGTGTGCCGCTCACGCAGCCCTCGTTTGCCGGACTGGCCAATATTCGCGGCAACCTGTTTGCCGTCACGGATTTTGCCGCCTTTCTGGGCGAGGGGGCAACTCCTTTGAACACGCCCGGCGCACGGCTCCTGCTGGTGGGGCTCAAGCAGGGCAATAATGCGGCGCTTCTGGTGCCGCGCATTCTGGGATTGAAGAATCCCGCCGATCTTGAGCCTGGCCCGCATCCTGCGGATGCGCCAGACTGGAATCCCGCTACCCTTGTGGATGCGGCGGGGCAAAAGTGGCGTCAACTGGATCTCAAGCGCCTTCTTTCCGACACACAATTTATGAATATCGCGGCCTGACTGCGGAGACTCAATATGGCTTTCAAACTTTTTGGCAAAAAGAAATCCGGTTTTGATGATGATCTGACCATCTCGCCGGAAACGATTTCTCCTGACTATTCCCCCGCGCCTGTCCGGCGCGGCGCTTCCGCACGCAAAGGGGAAGCGGGAACCTCTGTGTTCCAGCAAATGCGGAAATGGATTTTGCTTCTGATTCTGTTGTTGATCGTCATTGGGCTGCTGCTGTTCTACAACAGCACCCAGTCTGCCAATGGCGTGTCCTATGGGGCGGCGACCGGGGAGCTGCGCGTCTTTTCCCAGCGCGCGGCCACCTTGTCTGCCATGGCCATGCAGGGGGATACAGAGGCTTTCAGCGGTCTGGAAACCGTGCGTGCTGATTTTGGCGAGCGGTTGAAGCGGTTGAAACTGGGGGGCGACATCAACAGGAATAACGTCCCGCCTTCTCCTGGAAGCGTTGACAAGGAACTGACCGCCCTGTCGCAAAGCTGGGAAGGGGTTGAAAAAAACATCCAGACGCTTCTGACGCAGGGCGCGGTGTTGGTGGAACTGCAAAAGTACGTGACGACGATCGCCGGCAATAACGCCGATTTTCTGGCGGCGGCGGAACAGCTTGTTGCCGCCAAGGCGCGGGCTGGCGCTTCCAAGGATATTGTCCTGTCCAGCCAGTTGCTCATGCTGACCCAGCGCTTGGCCAAAAACGCTTATTTGCTGCCTGCCAGCAATTCGGTGGATACTGATTCGCCTCTGGGGCTGGCGAAAGTGACGAAGGGACTGTCTGATGATTATCAGACTTTCGAGGCGGCGCTGGCCTACCTGAAAGAAAATACTTTCGACGCGGAGGGCAAGGCGGCTCTGGGCAAGCTGGAAACGCATTTCAGGGCAAATCAGCTCGCAACCGCCAGCATCCTGACGAAGTTGCGTTCGATTGATGTGGCCAAACAGGCCGCTGTCAATGTTATCGGAAGCAGCAATGCGCTCTTGAAAACGGCGGACGATCTGGCGAGTGCCTATCAGCGCGAATTTTCTTTCCAGTTGGGAGGGGCAATCCTGATCGGGGGGCTGGTGCTGGTGTTTTTCGGGGGCTTGTTCCGGGTTTCTGTCATCTATCTGGCGGACGTGCGGCGGCGCGGGGAAGAAGCCGACGCCCAGCGCGAGGCGTCCGAATCCATCAACCAGCAGAACCAGAACGCCATTTTGCGGCTGATGAACGAACTGGGCGATCTGGCCGATGGCGACCTGACCACCACGGCGACGGTTTCCGAAGACATTACCGGCGCGATTGCCGACTCCATCAATTACACCATTGAAGAATTGCGCGCTCTGGTGGGCCGCATCAATGATGCGGCGGGCGAAGTGACGCAGGCGACGGAAATCGCCCGTCAGACTTCCGCCGAGCTTCTGGAGGCCGCCGAGCAACAAAGCGCCAAGATTGGTTCGGCGGGTGAATCCGCCACGCACATGGCGCAATCCATGAACAGCGTTTCCACCCAGGCGAACAAGTCCGCCGATGTGGCGCGGGCTTCCCTGTCCGCTGCCGAAAAGGGCGCAACGGCGGTGGAAGACTCGATTCGCGGCATGAACGAAATCCGCGAGCAGATTCAGGAGACCGCCAAGCGCATCAAGCGGCTGGGCGAATCCTCGCAGGAAATTGGCGAAATCGTGGAACTGATTTCCGACATTACCGAGCAAACCAACGTGCTGGCGCTGAACGCCGCCATTCAGGCGGCTTCCGCAGGCGAAGCGGGACGCGGTTTCACGGTGGTTGCGGAAGAAGTGCAGCGGCTGGCGGAACGTTCCGCTGAAGCCACAAAGCAGATCGCGGCGCTGGTGAAAACCATTCAGACCGACACGCAAGAGGCCGTCTCGGCGATGGAAGAATCCACGCAGGGCGTGGTGGAAGGGGCCAGACGTTCCGATGTGGCCGGTCAGGCGCTCTCTGAAATCGGGCGCGTGTCGCACGATTTGGCCAGCCTGATTGAACACATCTCGACCGCGACCCAGAAACAGGCGCAGGCCGCCACGCAGGTGGCCGGGTTGATGCAGGACATTTTGCACATTACCGAGCAAACCTCCACCGGCACGAGTCGTACCGCCGGCACCGTCGATAAACTTGCTGTTCTGGCTGCCGAACTGAAGGGTTCTGTCGCCGGTTTCAAAGTTAGCTGAGAACCTACTGCCCATGAATGCAGCCACGGACTTTGATCTCGGCCCACTGACGTGGGTCAAGGGGGAAATCAGTCTTGCTCTGGAACGCGCAACGGAGGCGCTGTCGCAATTCCGTGAGCAAGGCGACATGACCCAGTTAAAATTTTGCCGTACCCACCTGCATCAGGTGCATGGCGCTTTGTCCATGGTGGGTCTGGATGGGGTCACGCAGGTGTCCGAGACGCTGGATCGCCTGCTCGCCAGTCTGGAGGAGCAGGGGGCGACGCCTGCCAGTCCGGCGCTTGCCGTCATCCAGAGCGCCATCGCGGCTCTGCATCAATATCTGGACGGTCTGTTGGTGGGCGAACCGCATCAGCCCTTGCGATTGTTGCCGACCTATCAGGCGCTCATGGCGGTGCTGGGCAAGCCCGCCAATCCGGCAGATCTGTTTTTCCCCGACCTGACCCTGCGTCCGCCCAAACGGCCTGTCGTTGCCATGGCGCAGGCAGAGCGTCTGGCGCTCATTCATGCCGGGCGCAATCAATTCCAGAAGGGGCTGCTGGCCTGGTTGCGCCAGCCTGCGGGCAGCGCGGCCAGTCAGGACGGCCTCCTCAAGATGCAGGACGCCATCCGCCGCATTGAGGGCACGCAGACTTCCGGTTCCATCCGCGCCTTCTGGCGCGGCGCGTTGGGGCTGGTGACGGCGCTGGCGCATGGTGAGAGCAAGGGCGGCGATGTCCGTCCCGTGTGCGCCCGCATTGACCTGCAAATTCGCCGTTTGCTCAATGGCAATTTTGGCGTCGCCGAGCGCCTGCTGCGCGATACCCTGTATT